>NZ_FXAJ01000003.1:300000-501955 GCF_900177535.1 Priestia filamentosa | reverse complement strand
ACTGGAGATTTTTCTTCTTGTGCTGCTTGTAAAATCGCTTGCGTGAACTCTAAGTTGTTCAAGTTGAATTGACCTACTGCATAACCGTTATCTTTCGCAGTATTTAGCATTTCTTTCATTGATACTAATGGCATGATAATTCCTCCAAATTAGAATATGTAATATAGAATCGCATAAAGAGCTCTCGCTCTTTACGCGGTATTCTGCCTAAATTAGTTAGCTACGTGAACTTTTAAAAGGTTTGTTGAACCAGACTTACCAAATGGCATTCCAGCTGCAAGAATAACAAGATCACCGTGCTCAATAATACCTTTATCAACAGCAAGGTTTGTTGCATCACTTGTAATATCATCAATTGTTTCAAACGTGTTGCCTTCGATTGGAACAACACCTGACATAAGCATTAACTTACGAGAAGTTGATTGATTCTTTGTGATTGCTACAACTGTTGCTTTTGGACGGAAGCGAGAAATCATACGTGCTGTATATCCGCTTTCCGTTGGAGCTAAGATTGCTTTTACATCAAGCGTCATTGCTGTATCTGCTACTGCTTGACCAATTGCATCTGTTACGCTTGAAACGCCCACTGAATCAGCAAAAAGTTTTTCTTTTGAATAATCAAGAGCAGATTCTGCGCGAAGTGCGATGCTGTTCATTGTGCGAACAGCTTCAACTGGATAGTCCCCAGCAGCCGTCTCACCAGAAAGCATGATTGCATCTGTGCCATCAAAGATTGCGTTTGCTACGTCACTTGCTTCAGCGCGAGTTGGACGTGGGTTACGTTGCATAGAATCTAACATTTGTGTTGCTGTAATAACAGGCATTCCTAAATGGTTACATTTTTCGATAAGCTCTTTTTGTACAAGAGGTACTTCTTCAACCGGGATTTCAACACCCATGTCTCCGCGAGCAACCATTAAACCATCAGAAACTTCTAAGATCTCATCAATGTTATTGATTCCTTCTTGGTTCTCAATTTTAGAGATGATCTTAATATCCGTTGCATTATTGTCTTCTAGGAGCTTACGGATTTCAAGAACGTCTGCTGCTTTACGAACGAAAGAAGCAGCAATGAAATCTACGCCTTGCTCAACCCCGAATAAGATATCTGCACGGTCTTTTTCTGTAATACCAGGAAGGCTTACGCTTACGCCAGGAACGTTTACGCCTTTTTTGTTTTTAAGAACGCCAGTGTTTTCGATTGTTGTATGAATTTCACCATTTGCAGCGTCAACAGTGTCTACAGTTAGACCGATTAAACCATCGTCAAGTAAAATTGTATCCCCTTGTTTTACATCGTTCACAAGGTTTGAGTATGTAATAGAGAACTTTTCTTTCGTTCCTTTTACTTCTTTCATTGACACGATGATTTTTTCACCTGCTACAAGCTCAAGTGCTCCGCCGTCCATTTCGTTTGTACGGATTTCAGGGCCTTTTGTATCAAGAAGAATAGCAACTGTCTTACCAGTTTCTTTTGACACTTCACGAATTGTTTTAATACGGCCACCGTGCTCTTCAAAGTCACCGTGTGAGAAATTTAAACGAGCTACGTTTAAACCCTCTTCTACTAATTTCGTGAATGTTTCTCGATTTTCACTAGCTGGTCCAATAGTACATACAATTTTAGTTTTTCTCATTCTCTCTTCTCCTTACGTCTAAAGATTATGAAACAGTTACAAATTACTACACGTTCTTTTTCTTTAGATTGATAATTCTTTAGATAGTTTATACATGTTCATGTCGATATGATGTTCTTTTCCTAATACTTCTAGAATATCGTAATCAACAAGCTCATTTTTTTGAATTCCAACAGCACGTCCGCCGCGGCCTTGCAATAGTAAATCAACAGCATATCCACCAAAACGGCTTCCTAATACGCGGTCAAATGCAGATGGAGATCCTCCGCGTTGAATATGGCCAAGAACTGTTACACGCGTTTCGACACCTGACTTTTCTTTTAACTTCTCAGCAAGTTCATTTCCACTCATAACACCCTCAGCAACAACAATAATGCTGTGTTTCTTACCACGCTCATTTCCTTGATGAAGACGAGCAATGATATCATCGAAAGATTCGTCTGCTTCCGGAATCAGAATTGTTTCTGCTCCACCAGCAAGACCTGACCAAAGTGCAATGTCCCCAGCATCTCGTCCCATTACTTCAATGATGAATGTGCGCTCATGCGAAGAAGCCGTATCGCGAATACGGTCAATTGCATCAATGACAGTATGTAAAGCTGTGTTAAACCCTAACGTATAGTCTGTTCCTGGAATATCATTATCAATAGTTCCTGGAATTCCAATACAAGGAAATCCTTTTTTTGTAAGCTTAATTGCGCCTTGGTAAGATCCATCTCCTCCAATAACAACTAATGCTTCAATACCATGTTTCTTCAGTTGCTCAATACCTTTATCTTGTCCCTCTTCTGTTTTGAATTCTTCACAGCGAGCTGACTGAAGCATTGTTCCACCCCGTTGAATAATATCTCCAACAGAACCAACTTCTAGCTTTTGAATGTTTCCTTCAATAAGCCCTTTATATCCTTGACTAATTCCATACACTTCAAGTCCTTCAAAGATTGCTTTGCGGACTACCGCACGAATTGCTGGATTCATACCTGGAGAATCGCCGCCACTCGTTAATACGCCGATTTTTTTCATTTTTCTCATCACCTCATACATCTATCATATTTCAAGATTGTCTTTTTTACAAACAATCTTACATAGGAAATGGGGAATCGTTTCTAAGCATTACATTATGAAAAATTTCACTCTTCTTTATGTATACCTTATAATGGAAAAGACTCCATTGTAGAAACTCATTGATTTACGCCTATTACCTTAACATACTTGTTATATTTGTGAAAATAGCATGAAAGCGATTATCATCTCTTTTTTTCACTTTTTTTCACTTTTTTTCTTCGTTTTTCGCCCTTCTTTGCGTTATTTCATATTTTTTCACCTTAACGCTGTTGCTCCTTAAAAAGTTTCCAACTCTATTTTTTAGTATAACCTATCCTTGTCAATCCATTACCTTTTTTAACAAAGAGAAAAAGCGCAGAAAAGATTCTGCGCTTTTTCGTTTTTTATAGTTCATCAAAACCATTTGCATCTGTTGTTTTAGCATATTGACGACTTTTTTGTTCGAAGAAATCTGTTTTGCCAAGATCCACTGTTTCATATGCTTTAATCCAACGAAGGGGATTTTGTCGGTATCCTTCATAAGGACGATCAGTACCAAGCTGATTTGCCCGAACGTTTGCATAAAACTTAATGTAATCTTCTACCTCTTGTAGAACAAGACCTTCAATTTCGTCTCCAATTACAGTCTTAGCCCAGCTTACTTCAAGCTCAACGGCGCGCTTAAGTGTTTCATTAATAAATTGGTGAAGTTCTTTCGTGTTGTATTCTGGATACTCCACTAAAATTTCTTTAAAAATCTTCACAAATAAATCAACGTGAATTTGCTCATCTCGGTTAATGTAGTTAATCATGGTACTTGTAGCTACCATTTTGCGGTTGCGAGCAAGATGATAGAAAAAGGCAAAACCAGAATAGAAGAACAAACCTTCTAAAATCACGTCGTACACAAGCGATTTTAAGAGCGTTTCGACGTTTGGATTTTCAGCAAAATCCTTATAACCGTTCGTGACAAATTCATTGCGCTCTACAAGCGTTGGTTCTTCACGCCAGTAGTTGAAAACTTCGTCTTGTTTAGATTTGTTTACAATGCTTGAAAGTACGTAGCTGTAAGAGTGATTATGAATGACTTCTTGCTGTGCAAGCATAATCATAAGCGCATTTAAGCTTGAGTCTGTCAAATAGTCTGCTACTTTCCCGGCATAGTCTGTTTGAATACTGTCTAAAAGAGCAAGAAGTCCAATAATTTTCAAGAAAGAGTCTTGTTCTTTTTCTGTTAGCTGCGGAAACTGCTTAATATCATGTGACATATTAATCTCAAACGGTGTCCAAAAGTTCGCTAGCATTTTTTTATATTTAGGGTACGCCCAACTAAATCGAACGTCATCCCAGTTTAAAACATTAGAGCTTTCTCCGTTAATAATGCTTGTTGATCTGTTTGGTGCCTGACGATCCATAATGTCACGCTTTTTTAGTGTATATGACATCACAATTCACCTTTCTTCTATTATATATGTTACGCTTAGCTATGGCAGCTTTCACATTCATCAATTGCATCTCCAGATGTTGAACGAACATAATATGTTGTTTTTAATCCTTCTGACCATGCATTAAGATGCAGATCTAAAAGGTCTTTTGCACGAATATCATTTTGTACATAAAGATTAAAAGATACAGCTTGGTCAATGTGACGCTGACGTTTTGCGTTTTGTTTAATGCTCCAATTTTGATTAATGTGATATGCTGATTTATAATACCAGTTTGTCTGCGGTGTAAGATCTGGTGCCGTTACTGGAATTTTATAGTCCTTCTTTTCTTCCGAATATTCTTTGCGGAAAATAGGATCGATACTTGCGCTAGAGCCCGCAATAATACTTGTTGAAGAATTCGGTGCAACAGCCATAACGTAGCCGTTTCGCATTCCGTGTTCTTGAACTTTAGCACGAAGTTCTTCCCAACGATCACTCGTATACCCGCGATCCTCAAAATAGCGGCCATTTTCCCATTCTGAACCTTCAAATACAGGGTATGAACCTTTTTCTTTTGCAAGCTCCATACTCGCTGAAATTGCATAATAGGCAATATTCTCATATAAGCGATCATTGTACTCAACAGCATCATCACTTTCCCAGCTAATTCCCTCAAGGGCTAGTAGATGATGGAGCCCAAACGTTCCTAGTCCAACAGCACGATACTTTTCATTCGTATATTTAGCTTGTGGTACAGGAATTGTATTTAAGTCAATTACATTATCAAGCATGCGCATTTGAATTTTCACAAGACGAGGTAGAACGTCTGCTTTTACAGCTGTTGCAAGTGAAACAGAAGATAAGTTACACACAACAAAATCGCCCATCTCTTTGCGAATTACAATTGTGCCTCCATCTGTTGTTTCTTCAACAAGTGTTGTTGCACTCATGTTTTGAGCAATCTCACTGCAAAGGTTACTTCCGTAGATCATTCCCTTATGTTTGTTCGGATTTGCTCGGTTTACTGTATCACGATAGAACATGTAAGGTGTACCTGTTTCAAGCTGTGAAATCATAATTCGTTTCATAATTTCAATTGCCGGAATTGTTTCGCGAGAAAGCTTCTCTTCTCTTACACACTCTTCATATTTTTCTCTAAATGAACCGCTACCTTTTTCTTCATCATAAAAATCTTCAAGAGAATAGTTCATAACGCTTCGCACTTCATGTGGGTCAAATAAATGCCATTCTTCTCTGTTTTGCACTTTCTCCATAAATAAATCTGGTAAGCATACTCCTGTAAATAAGTCATGTGTACGCAGACGCTCATCTCCGTTATTCAGCTTAGCATCAAGGAAACTGAAAATATCTTTATGCCATACATCTAAGTAAACAGCAATTGCTCCTTTACGCTGTCCAAGCTGATCAACACTCACCGCTGTATTATTTAGCTGTTTCATCCATGGCATAACTCCTGAGGAAACACCTTTAAATCCTTTAATATCGCTTCCTCTTGGACGCACTTTCCCTAGGTATACCCCAATGCCTCCACCGTGTTTTGACAGTGTAGCAACGTCTGTATTGCTGTCGTAGATGCTTCTTAAATCATCTTCAACTGTATCAATAAAGCAGCTTGATAGCTGGCCATATGTTTTACCTGCATTTGCAAGTGTTGGTGTAGCTACTGTCATATAAAGATTTGAAAGAGCCCAATATGCTTCTTCAATAAGAGCAAGACGTTTTTCTTTTGGCTCATTTTGCATAAGCGTCATTGCAATAATTAAGAAGCGCTCTTGCGGTAATTCCATGGTTTTACGATCGTGTGTTTGAGCTAAGTAACGATCAGATAATGTCAGGAGCCCGATGTATGTAAAAAGTTCATCACGTTCTTGTGAAATAAAACTTTGAATCTTTTCAATCTCTTCTTTCGTGTAAGAAGATAAAAGAGCAGGGCTGAAAATTCCTGTGTTTGTTAACGTCTCAATTAAATGATAAAGAGAACCATATTTCTCATCTGCTTGATAGCCACGGTTTTCTGCTGCATTTCCGTAAAGCTTGTCCAATAAAACGCTAGCTGCAACATATGTCCAATCAGGTTCAAGCGTGTTAATACGCTCAAGCGCACCTAAAATAAGCAAGTTTGAAAGACGATCTCTCGTGACTTTCTGTAATGTGAACACCCCTTGAACAATTTTCTGTTCATAATCGTCAAAATCTAGATGTGGATATTTTTCTTTTAGTTTTTCTAGATATCCAACTAATGCCTCTTCAGCTCCATCTTTTTCGACAACCGTTTCTAACGTGTTCGAATTTGTTTGTAACATACTATTTCCTCCAGTCTTTACCATTCACTCTACAAAAAAAGCTCATTGTCTCTTCGAGAGCAATGAGCATAAAGCGAAGGAATGTGCGCACAAAAAAGCACAACCCTCGCTTTATCCTCCTAACTCCCGAACAGAATAAAACGTCTCAATAAAAGGCAGGTCTCCTGACTTTTGCGTCTCTCTACTCTAAGCCCTTCCCGTATAATAAGCTTATGTAAGCCTTTTCGTTCATACAGTGGATGTGCTTATTTCATCAGCAATCACAGTTGCGGGTACAGTTTTGGTTTGATTACCAAATTCCCTTTTAAGTCAATACATGACACCTTTATTTTAGGTTTATACAAAATATAGTATTTCCATATTCATCTAAGCACTACATATTGTGTTTATTATTCTATCAGACTCTTTTAGATTTTACAACAGAAAAACTCTATGTTTGTTACAATACTTGATTATACACAGTTCTTGCCCGAAAGAAAGACCTTGACTTTTCCCGCTTTTATTAAACTTCTTTTCTCTCAAGGTATTGTTCCTTATAAAAAAATCAATTTCACTTTTTTACTATTAAAAAAACTAGTTCACAAAAAATATGAACTAGTTTTATAATACACATCTTTTGTTTTTCTTAAGCAGACTTTTGATGAAGCTTGTGATACGTAATTCGGACAAGTTTGTCCATAGTAAAGACGATAAGGAGGCTTGATAAAAAAGCGGCTAGAAAGCGATGATCATTGTTTATACTTTGTATAAAAGGAAAGACAAAACGGTGTAGTAAACAAAATATAATGGTTATAAAAAAAAGTTTTATTCCTAACAAAATATCTTTTTGACGTTCTTTATTAATTCCTTTCCATACCCCACAGATGCCGACAAAACTTACAAGCATTGCACCAACCCCAAGCACATATTGACGCTCGTGCCATACTTGTACAAACCCTAAAAATAAAAGTCCTAAAAATATAAAGGAAAGCGCCGTATCTCTTTTGGTATTTTTCACTCTTCTTCTCCTTTCATATATACTAAACAATTATCCCAAGTTTATCATACATTTTCTCTTCTGTTCCCCCTTTTTTACATTTTTCTGGATATTTTCCAGCATAAAAGAGAAGAGCATGCTCTTCTCTTTTATGAATGTCACTGCCACTTATCTTTCCACTCTTGAATCATTTTATTATTTTCTTTTATTTTCGCTTTCATGAGAGCTAGTTTTTGATCTCTAATCTCCCATACGGCTTCTTTACGGCTTTTATATTGATTTAAAATACGTTTTTCTAACCGTTTTATTTCATTTGATGAGAGTAATTTTTGTTCCTCTATATATTTTACCCCTAAAAGAAGACGATCACGCTCCCTTAGGCTTGCTTTATCATAAGATTCTTTAATAGAGTCAAAACGTCTCTGCTCGCTAAGCTGTTCCTCATCTGAAATTGAAGCTTCTTGCACAAAAGTTTTTTCAGGCGTTTCTTGCTCCCACTCTTCCTTAATGTATGTTTGGAGTTCTTCTTCGGTTGCTACGGTCTTGTAGGTACCTTTTGCTGCGACTTGTTGAAGTGCCGCTTCCTCCTCTTGATCTACATCAAGACCAATAATATGGATATCCTCGCTGCCATTAGAAAGAATACTTTTACTTTCTTCTCCTTCGTTCTCACAAATATCTATTCCATCGCTAATAATATAAATAGAGTTTTCATATTGTTTATCACTGTAGGAAGAAAGAACTTCTTCTGCTTTTTGCAATCCTGCTGTAAATGAAGTGTCATCTCCTTCTCTATATTCTGCTAGAGAAGAAGCAAATTCACCTGGTTCATATGACTTATGATCATATGCTACTTGTATATTCCGGCATGCGGGGACTTTTTGTGTTTCCTCCCTCTCTTCTATTGGGTTTTCATATGTTAGAAGTGTAAGAGATTCGTCGTTAGGAAGAGCTGCTGCAAAATCAATAATTGCCTTTTTTGCTAAGGAAAGTTTTGTTTGGTTTCCTAACGTTTCCTCCATACTTTGACTCCCGTCTATCAAAAATACGGCATTCTTCTTTTTCTTTTGATCAGCAGTTACCTCTGGAAATACAGGTTCAAATGTTTCAAGCTCTTTTTCTATTTCCCCGTACTCTCCACTTCCTAATAAGTAAACAAGATAGTTATAAAACGATTGCTCGCTACTTTTTTGTAACTGGGCAAATGAATCAATTTTCTTATGTAGAGAAGGTTCTAGATCACTTTCGATGATTTCGTCATATTTTAACGTTTGGGCAAGTTCTCTCCCCCTTAAATACTTTTTTACAAGAATTCCTTGCTTTTGATTGTTCATATCTTCTACAGTTTCTGCTGCTTGTGGTATGTTTTCTATATTAGTGCTTGAATGAGCATCAGTTTCTTCCTTTTTGCCACATGCAGTTTGTATAAATAAAATGAAAATAAAAAAACTGACTAAGAGCGTTTTCCGCTTCATATTTATTATGCACCTTTCTTTCTAAAATGCTTTCTTCTATTATATCGGTTTTGCTTCTTTCACGCTCCATAACTTCCCGTATTTACCAGCCCCTATCTTCTTCATTATCTTAAAATTCCCCTAGCCAATCAACAAAAAAATAAAGCTAGAGATATTCTCTAGCTTTATTATGTGAAGTATTCAATTTTGGCGTTCGGAAAGTATTTATCGATATAAGATTCCAAATGCTCACGAAGCTCATGTTCTTCATCTTTAGAATAAATATATTTTCCAATTCCATATCGCCCCCACTTATAGCGGCGACTTTCTTCATCCATTTCAAGCTTTGATTTTGGATAGTTTTTTTGAATAACTCGCTTTGCTGGCTTTGTAAAGCGATGCTGAATCATTTCAAAAGTGATGTCTTCTCGGGCACTTTCAGGCAACTGTGCATCAAGCTTTTCAAAAAGCGTCTTATACCCTTCCTCCCAGCCTTCATGAATGTAAATAGGCGCAACAATAAACCCAAGCGGATATCCTGCTTCTGCCACTTTCCTCGCAGCCTCAATTCGATAATCAAGCGGTGATGTTCCAGGCTCGAAATTTTTAATCACATAATCAGCATTCACACTAAAACGAAATCTTGTACGTCCATTATGCTCTGCATCTAAAAGGTGATCAACATGATGAAACTTTGTAACAAAACGCAGTCTTCCAAAATCCGTTTTTCCAAAGTATTCAATAGCATGTTTAAGCGTATGTGTTAAGTGATCAATTCCAACAATGTCAGAAGTACATGAAGCTTCAAAACGGGTCATTTCAGGTGCTCTTTCCTCCATATACTTTCTTGCTTGATCAAAGATTTCATCTGTATTTACATATGTTCGAATGTATGGTTTACTTCCCATTGTTGTTTGTAAATAACAATAGTGACAGTGTCCCATACATCCTGTTGCAAAAGGTATTGCATATTCTGCTGATGGCTTTGATGTATCAAACTTTAACGTTTTTCTTACGCCAACAACAAGCGTTGATTTGGCGTTACGGTATTGCTGTAGATGATTTTTCCCTGGAATGTTTCTCACTTGATTATGTGAAGTTGTTTCTCTTATTTCAAGGCCCATCTTTTCAAACTTTTCTTTCAATTCTACACCAAGAGGGTATTCAAGCGCTCTTGGTTCAATATATACAAGCTGGGGTACAAAAGGTTTTATCATCTCTGTAAATCCTTTCTCCGTTAGACACGGGCTTTACAAGCGTTCCTTTATATAGTAGAGAATCATTTTTTTAATCGTACTGCTCATAATCAAAGATTTCGTTGTATGCCTGCTGTGCATCTTGTTCCGTAGGGAAAAGAGCATCATCTTCACCAATAAGGTGATATGATTCATGAATAAAAAGAGCAACGTCGTTTTTATTTTCAGGGTGTTGTACAATCTCTGCTTTTTGAATGTTTGCTACTGTCGCAGCATGTGGATTGCGATATATAACATACACGTCGTCTCCTTCGCGTATTTCTTTTGGATCAAGCGTATTCATTTTATCCCTTCTCTCGTTTAGATTTTAGGAACTATCCCATTTTTTTAGCGTCTCCACCATATACTGTTTTATGAACCGTCTAATGAATTAGCCAATGTTACCAAAAAAAAAGCAGCATCTTGTAGATGCTACTTTTTTACTCTATATTATACATTTTGGCTTGATTTTTGCGCGTTTTTCAACCGATTTGCAAAGACATCTTTTGTTTGAGTAGAGCGATTGTCTGCTTCTCTTTCTTCCCATAGAACTAAAAGGCGACGATAATAAACATACCCACCTAAACTAAGCAGAAACAACAAAATGGTTAAAACCATTACAAAATCAAAATCCACAATCGATCATTCTCCTTTTCACAGTGTCTTTACCACATTAACGAAAAAGGTAAGAGCAAAGTTTCATTTTTCACATTACAGTTGTTTAACAAACGTGTGACGACTTTCATCATAATTTAAAAGTGCACTATCATGATGTTGAAACCTCTCATTTTCAACGTTCGTGGACACAATAATTTTCTTACAACCTTTTTGCTTTGCCCATGTTTGCAAATAAACAAACAAAGCATCTATATATAAATCAATCTCCTCATTCCCATAAAGAAGCTCACTAATGTACAAATGTTTTCCGTCGCAAAAGTTGGTATGAATGCTTCCCCCAACAATAACCACCATCTTTTGCTTCACAGAAAGCGAAAAGAAATGATGACCTTCTGCATTCATAACCGTTGCTTGCTGAATAAATTGATCACGATCTAATTCCGCATCAAGACGTTTTAGAAAATGAAAAACTTGAAACCATTCCTCCGTGCTGCTTAGTTGCTTAATTTCGTAATTGTCCATTGTTATACTCCCATCATCAGTAGAGCCGTCATGCTTGAAGTTGTTCGCATGATGTTTACACATAAGTTGCAAAACAGCTTTACTGACTATTTTCCATTTTTGACATTATTTTTATTTTTAAGACGTTAAAAACCCAAAAAAATAACCCTACTATAATATTCAAGTTATACTCATCTTTTTTGGGGGTTATTTCACTTTAAAATAAATTTTTAGTGGATACATCTCCCTTATTCCTTAAAAGTTGACGAATTTTTATAGCAGTGCTTTAATAATGATGAATCTACATTAAAAAAGTGAGTTACTGGAAATTTCCATATGACAAGGAGCTTTTAACAATGTTACCTAGTAAGGAAACGCTACAATTTTTAATGCCATATAAGTTTGCTGTTGATGAACTTAAAACTAAACTAAAAATCATCCAGCAGGAGGCTTATTTTTCACTTGAGCACAATCCAATTGAACATATGAAGTTTCGGGTTAAGAGCCCGGAAAGCATGACAAAAAAGTTAAAAAGAAAAGGTGCGGCTGCAACGTTAACAAGTGCAAAAAATGTTTTAAATGATATCGTTGGCGCACGCATTGTATGTTGTTTTGAAGAAGATATTTACTTTTTACGTGACTTATTTTATTCACGTCCTGATCTAACTGTAGTTGAAGAAAAAGACTATATTAAAGAACCAAAATCAAACGGTTATAGAAGTCTACACTTAATTGTCGAAGTACCTGTTGTAATGCATGAGAAAACAGAAATGGTTAGAGCAGAGATTCAAATTCGCACTATTGCAATGGATTTTTGGGCAAGTGTTGAACATAAGATTTTCTATAAATACGACCGAGAAATCCCTACCCATTTAAAAGAAGAATTATCAGAAGCTGCCTCTGCCGCTAACGAGCTAGATTTGAAAATGGCCAAGGTTCGAAAAGAAATTCAAAATATCGAAAATGCTTATGATTCGATGATTATGCACTAGTTCCTTCTTCGTTTAAATATGACGATTCTTCAAAAAACAAGGACTATCAGTTGCTCTCTACCTCTTAATAAGCTACGATAAAAGAAAGAATGCATTTAACGAGGTGGACAAGGTGAATCTAAGAAAAATCGCGCAAATCTTTTTAATCGCGATTGCAGCAACAGTTTTTGGCTCTTTCATTGTACTTATACTTGTACGAGCCCTTGTTGGTCTGTTTTAAAATATAATAAAAAAGCTGACAACTAGGTTGTCAGCTTTTTCTTCTTTTATAATACTTTCACATAAAATGTACGCGTTCTTGGACCATCGTATTCACAAAAATAGATTCCCTGCCAAATTCCAAGAAGAAGATCCCCTTCTGTAACGATAATGTGTTGCGAAGGACCAACTGTGCTTACTTTTAAATGAGCTGCTGTATTACCTTCCATATGACGATCTTCCCTATGTTCCCACGGATAAACTTCATCAAAGCGCCGAATCATATCTTTCTTCACGTCTGGATCTGCGTTTTCATTAATCGTAATGCCTGCTGTTGTATGTGGAGAATATACAAGAACCGCTCCTTCTTTCACATTCGCCTCCTTTATAACACTACGTACTGTGTCTGTTACATCAATCATTTCATCTCTTTTTTTCGTTTCTACCGTAAACTTTTTCAACATGAAATAATTTCTCCTTTTTTCCTTTTATTTTCTAGAATTTCTGCTACACTTTTTACTAGAACCGAGTGTTCTTACAAGTACTATAACCGATTTCGCAAAAGAGAAACAGCTTGATTCTAATCGAATTTTAGGAGGCACATAGATTTGGGAAAAGCAAGTCGTACAATTATTTTTGATATTCTATTTTACATTGCTGTTCCATGGCTAATTTGGAAATATGGCCGTGAAAGCCTTGGTGACTATTATGCAATGCTTCTATCCACAGGACCTGGTATCCTTTATACGCTTTATCGCTTCGGTCGAGACAAGCAGTTTAATGTAACAGGGCTGTTTATTTTAACAACGATGATTTCAAGCACTGCTGTTGATCTTTTATCAGGCTCTGCTGAAGCAATGCTCGTTAATAGCGTATATGTTTCTGCTGTTATTGGCGCCTTTTTCCTTGTGACAACATTTACAAAAAGACCATTCGCTATGTATTTTTTCGTTGATGGCTATCAGTTAATGGGCTATGATCGTCAACAAACACTCACAGCTTGTCTGCACCCTTCTATTCTAAAAGGATTCCAAATTTGCACAGGAATCATGGCGCTTCGACAGTTCGCTACAAGCGGTGTGAAGTGGTATTTAATCGGAAAATACGGTGTTGATGGATACGATAAAATGCTTGTTGTAATGCGTGTAACAGGCTGGATTTTTTCAGGAGTTGTAACGGTTGCTCTCATTATTGTTGCAAGCAAGCTTGGCAATATGCTTCCACATGAAGAAGATGAAAAGGATGAAGACCAAAACCCACCACCATCTTCTGACCATAAGCTAATCTAAAAAGCATCCTGCATAATAGCAGGATGCTTTTTTTCAGTTTTAAAAGGAAAATAGCTTATGGTATGGAATGACTTACAAGAGATAAAAAGATGAGGTGAGAAAGTATGAAAAAAGCATTTATTTTTATCATTCTTTTTCTATTGATTGGCATTGGATTTCTGTTTTCTGTACGAGAATCTGATGTTTTTGCCCAATTTCCTATTCCAAGAACAGCTGAAAAAGAGGCAAAGATATCTCACGACTCCTCTGTTGAAAAGTATGCTAGATATAGCTGGCCAAAAATAAAGAAAGATGAACCAATTCCTTCCTCTTATAAAACGTTAATTACAATGTGGGGCTGGAAAGAGAAAGAACAACAAGATCGTAAAGAAATGACAGTGTTTAAAAAGGATGAAAAAGAGATTCGCTTTTTTACACACGATGGCTTCTTTATCCTAGTCACAACAAAATAGAGCTTTTTATAAAAAAACAGGATGCATTCGCACCCTGTTTTTTGAATTAGAATTTTGCTTGATAGTTTTCAAGTTCCCAGCCGTGAACAGCTAAACGGTAGCTATCCCACTCACCTTTTTTCAATGCAATATACTCTTCATATACGTGTGAACCTAACGTACGTTTTGCAAAATCACTATTTTGAAGTGCTTCTACTGCTTCTTTTAAGTCACCTGGTAAGCTGTCAATTCCAAGCTCAGCACGGCGCTCTTCTGTCATATGGAAAATATCTTCATTTACAGAATCAACAGGTTTTAAGCTACGTTCAATTCCATCAAGACCTGCTGCAGCAACTGCTGCAAACGCTAAATAAGGGTTTGCTGATGGATCTGGACAGCGAAGCTCAACGCGTGTACCCATGCCTCTTGTTGATGGAATACGCACAAGTGCAGAACGGTTTGAAGCACTCCATGCGATATAACAAGGTGCTTCATATCCTGGAACAAGACGCTTATAAGAGTTTACAAGCGGGTTTGTAAGAGCAACAAAGTTTTTAATGTTGTCCATAAGGCCCCCAATGAAGCTATAAGCTGTCTCAGAAAGAGCATCTTCTCCTTGTGGATCAAAGAACGCATTTTCACCATCTTTGAAGAATGACATATTTACGTGCATACCAGAACCATTAATACCTGCTACTGGTTTTGGCATAAATGTCGCATGTAAGCCGAATTTAGCAGCTACTGTTTTAACTACCCATTTATATGTTGTTGAACGGTCAGCTGCTGTTAGTGCATCTGCATATTTGAAGTTAATTTCATGCTGTCCTTCCGCTACTTCATGGTGTGATGCTTCAATTGTGAAACCCATTGCTTTTAACGCACGGTAGATTTCTAAACGAACGCGTTCCCCGATGTCCTTTGGAGATGGCTCAAAATAGCCGCCATTGTCGTGAACCTGAACTGTTGGATTTCCTTCTTCGTCTGTTTTGAAAAGGAAGAATTCAAGTTCTGGACCTACTGAAATTGTATATCCATGATCAGCAGCTTTTTCAATCGTGTTTTTTAAAACATTACGTGTATCTCCTTCAAAAAGAGTGCCATCCGGATTTGTTACACTACAAAGGAAACGAGCTTCCGAATATCCTTCTTCAACAGACCATGGTAAAACAGCGAATGTTTGTAGATCTGGTTGAAGATAAAGATCAGATTTATTGATTGGTGAAAAACCTACAACAGATGAACCATCAAACATGCTTTTACCTTCCACAACATCGTCTAACTTTTCAACTGGGACTGTAACATGCTTTAAAGTTCCTTCAAGATCGATGAATTGAAGATGAAGAAGTTCAACGTTTTTTTGGGAGATGATGTCTTTGATTTGTGATAAAACGTCCGTTTGTGGAGTTGCTTCTGTAATTGCTAATTGACTCATGTTATATAACCTCTCAATTTAATGTTATTTTTTCTTACACCATTTATATTTATATTATATTCTGACTTTTTTATTTTTTCAAGGCTTTTTTCACAAATTTCCGACCCTTCTCCCTAAAACCCTTCTTCAATGTTAAGGATTCAACGAAAAATTCTCTCATTTCTACCCTAAACAATTACAAAAAAACACGTTTCAAGGCGAAACGTGTTTTTTAAAGCGCTATCATTAAGGTTTCTGTCTTCTGCATCTTGGGATTGATGATTAAAAAAAGCTGCAGACTTTTCCGTGACCAAAACCTTCTTTCATAATTTTCTTTTATTATATCATAAACTTGAAAAGAAAAAAGAGAGCTTATTCGCTCTCTTTTTTCTTTTCAAATGATGTTGTTAATGTAACGTCAGGATATTTATCTTGGAAAAGACGGAACACAAAGTCATTTTCAAAAAGCAAAACAGAATGTCCATCACGGTCAAGAACATGAAGAACACGGGAATCAAGCATACGGTCTTGAATTTGCTCTTTTGGAATCCAACGTGCAATATGATGATTCATATACTGGAATTCCAAATCTACCCCATATTCCCCTTTCATTCTATGTTCGAAAACCTGGAACTGAAGTTCTCCAACAGCCCCTAGAATATAGTCTTGGAAGAAAGGTGTTTTATAAAGCTGCACAGCTCCTTCTTGAACAAGCTGTGTTAAACCTTTTTCGAAATGTTTATGTTTCATTGCGTTTTTCACACGAACTTTACGAAACATTTCAGGTGGGAATTTTGGAAGTTCATCAAATTCAAACGTTTCGCTCCCACCAATAATTGTGTCGCCGATTTGATAGTTACCTGAATCGTAAATTCCAATAATGTCACCCGGAAAAGCTTTATCAACCGTTTCTCGGCTTGATGCTAAAAATTGATGTGATTGAGCAAGCTTCATGCTACGACCTGTTCTTGGGAGCGTTACTGTCATTCCACGTTCAAAAACCCCACTGCATACCCGCACAAAAGCAATACGATCACGGTGTGCTGGATTCATATTTGCTTGAATCTTAAAAATAAATCCTGAAAAGCCGTCATCTAGCGGACTTACTTCGCCTTTTGAAGCATGACGAGGCTGTGGTGGCAGAGTTAGGGGTAAAAATGAATTAAAGAAAGATTGAACACCAAAGTTAGCAATAGCACTACCGAAAAACACAGGCGTTAGCTCCCCGCGTTTTACTTTTTCAAGATCAAATTCATTTCCAGCTTCTTCAAGTAAGCTAATCTCGTCAATAAGCCCTGGTATATATTCACTTCTCACATGCTCCTCTAACTCTTTTGTAACCGTTTTTCCATCAAAAGGAATGAACACAGATTCTTCGTTTCCACGATATACTTCAACCTGTTTTGTAAAACGATCATAAGTTCCTTGAAACGCTTTCCCCATTCCAATTGGCCATGTTGCTGGATATGATTCAATTTCAAGTACTTCTTCGATTTCTTCTAACAGCTCAAGCGGATCTTTTCCTTCACGATCAAGCTTATTAATAAACGTTAGAATCGGGATTCCACGCATACGGCATACTTTAAAAAGCTTGAGCGTTTGAGCTTCAATTCCTTTTGTACCGTCAATAACCATTACTGCACTATCTACGGCCGTTAATGTTCGATACGTATCTTCACTAAAGTCTTCATGTCCTGGAGTATCTAATATGTTAATAAAATGATCACGATATGAGAACTGCATAACGCTTGATGTTACTGAAATTCCACGCTGCTTCTCAATTTCCATCCAGTCAGACGTCGCAAATTTACCTGATTTTTTACCTTTTACTGTTCCCGCTGAGCGAATCATTCCTCCAAGCAAAAGCAGCTTCTCTGTGAGCGTTGTTTTCCCAGCATCAGGGTGAGAAATAATAGCAAACGTGCGTCGGGACTCCACTTGCTCCTGTTGTATTGACATCTTTACTAACCTCATTTCTATCTCAAAAAGTTCTCTTTTTATATCATATTTGAAAAATAACTGCTTTATTATCTTAACACTTTGAACCGTAGTTTTCCTCTTTTTTTCTCAAAAAACCTCTTCTGCCAGTTTCAATTTTCCAAACTTCACGCTTTGGAATTTGTTGTAAAAGCATGTGATGGCGCATTGTTCGATTTAAGCTAGGAAATACTTTTACTACGCTCCTCTACACCTTAAAAGAGCAATACTGTTAATGGATGTGTTTTTTATGTTTTCATCTTCACATTACCAAAAAGAACGAGTCTACTTTTTTATTGGATTAGCCCTTCTTCTCCTATATGTCTCTCCTCTCTATATATTAGGAGAAGATGCGCACATTCGCGTTCATGATAATTTAGATTCCAATATTGCCTGGTACAAAGTACTTGCTGAAAGCGGTCAGCTTAAAGGACCTCTTCATGCTGTTATTCCTCAAGTCATGAATGGAATTGATCGAGGTTCTTTCGGCACAGAATGGAGCTTGATTGTTTGGCTTCACTATCTTTTTCCCTCTATGACGGCATATGCACTCAGCCAAACCATTACAAGAGTGGTAGCCTTCATTGGAATGTATCTTTTATTAAGAAAGCATTTTATTACAGAGGAAAAAGCCTCCTTTATTACAATTGGGGTTTCATTAGCTTTTGCACTTACCCCTTTTTGGCCTTCTGGTATGTTAAGTACGCTTGGACATCCACTTGCACTTTGGGCTTTTTTGAACATTCGTAATAGAGATTCGTCATGGAAAGAGTGGCTCACACTTGCTCTTATTCCTTTCTATTCAAGCATTGTACTTGGCTTTTTCTTTCTGCTTGTAGCTGTATCTCTCCTATGGCTTTATGATGGAATTTTTAAAAAGCGATGGAATGGGATGTTTCTTTTAAGCATCGTCTTTATGACACTCATTTATTTACTTATTGAATATAGGCTTATCTATTCACTTCTTATTCCACATGAATTATCGCACAGAAGTGAATTCATCTCTTCACGACACACTTTTGCTCAATCATTTCGACTATCATTTAAAAATTTCATTTTCGGTCACACACATGTGCACACAATGCATACCGTTATTATATTGCCGGTTTTGTTTCTTGCTTCGTTTCTTGTAATTGTCCGTAATAGGCTTAAACAGAACGCAACTTTTCTCTTTCTTTTCTTCTTAAGTTACGTTTTATCTCTTTGGTATGCGCTTTGGTTTAATAAAATGTGGATTCCTTTAAAATCACACATTGACTTGCTTAATACGTTTAACTTTGCACGTTTTCATTTTCTACGCCCGCTTGTGATTTACGTAAGTTTTGCTCTTGCTTGCTATATTTTGTATCGAATGAATTCGTTTTTTAAGGCACTTTCATTATTCGCTGTAGCAGCTCAAATTATCGTGCTTGCGCCTTTTAATGAAGAATTTTTGTACGGTACTTATTATCATCCTCCATCGTTCCGGGAGTTTTATGCCGAAAAGCAGTTTCAAGATATCAAGGAGCATATTAATTTACCTCAAAGCACTTACCGAGTCGCAAGCATTGGTATTCATCCAGCCATTGCACAATACAACGGGTTTTATACGATTGATTCATACAGCAATGTTTATCCACTTTCTTATAAGTATCAATTTCGTAAAATCATTGCTTCTGAGCTTGATAAGAACGACAAAATTAGAACATATTTTGATGAATGGGGCAGCAGATGTTATATCTTTGTAGCTGAACTTGGGAAGAAGTATGAGTTTCGAAAAGATTCTAAAAAGAAAATTAAAAACTTGGAGCTTAATACAGGTGCCTTTAAAGAAATGGGAGGAAAATATTTATTTTCTGCTCTTCCTATTTTAAATGCAAGCGACAACAACCTTGAGCTTGTAAAAGTATTTGATCATAAAGAATCGGCTTGGAAAATTTATTTGTACGAAGCAAAATAGTATAGGAGGAAAAAGAGCATGAGTGAAACCCCACTCTTAACTGTCGTTGTACCTTGTTACAATGAAGAAGAAGTACTAGAAGATACGATGAAAAAACTTCATAACTTATTAGAAGAGCTTGTTCATGAGAAACTCGTTCATCCAAAGAGTAACCTCCTCTTTGTTGATGACGGAAGCCGTGATAAAACGTGGAGCATAATTGCTAAAGAAAGCGTACATCATCCTTGGATAAAAGGATTGAAACTTGCTCGTAATGTTGGCCATCAGAAAGCACTTATAGCAGGGTTAGAAAAAGCAGCCGAAGTAGCAGACTGTGCCATTTCTATTGACGCTGATCTTCAAGATGATATTAAAGCAATTAAAGAGTTTTTAGTAAAGTTTCACGAAGGCTATGATATTGTTTATGGAGTAAGAAGAAGACGAACAACAGATACATTTTTCAAACGATCCACAGCTCTCGGTTTTTATCGATGTATGAACAAACTTGGTATTGAACTTATTTATAATCATGCTGATTTTCGTCTTATGAGCAAAAGGGCGTTAACAGAGCTTCATCGTTATAAAGAAAAAAATTTGTTTCTTCGGGGTATCATCCCTCTTATCGGTCTCAACACTGCTGAAGTTTTTTATGACCGAAAAGAAAGACTTGCAGGTGAAAGCAAATATCCTCTAAAAAAAATGCTTTCATTTGCCTTTGACGGAATTACGTCATTTAGCGTAAAGCCTATTCGATTTATCACGTATATTGGATTCTTTTTGTTCCTTTTAAGCGGATTTGCCTTTTTGTATGCTTTCGTCCAAAAGCTGCTTGGTTCTGCTGATTCCGGTTGGACATCTATTATTGTCTCACTATGGTTTTTAGGCGGGTTGAATCTAATCGGAATTGGAGTTGTCGGAGAATATATTGGAAAAATATTCACAGAAGTAAAAGCTAGACCTCACTACGGAGTGGATATTGATTTGTATACAGGTTCGCTAACCGGTGAAAAAAGTGAAGGAATAGAACCTGCCGTCTTATTTCAAGAAGAAAAATAACTCTTATAACAAGGCAATAAGCATGTTTCTCTTTTAGGACCATAAATATGATATAAAGTCCGAATTGGAAGGAGAGAACATTATGCTTTTGCCTTCTTTTATTTATAAAGTAAAAGGAAAAAACGATCATAAACATTACATTTACTCTTTTTTTATTATTCTTTTTTCATATGTTATAGCAGGTACATTTCTTTATACTGTTGTGACCTCCTTCATCTTATCACCTTCTTCAGCCGTATCGTTCGGGTTAAGTCACCTTTTTAATATCTGTTGGATTGCTGGACTATGGATTTCAGTAGAAAAAATTCATAAACGGCCTTTCTTAACTCTTATAACAAATGAGCGTACATTTTGTTGGCCCTTTTTCTACAAAAGCTTTTTCACTGTATTTTTTTTATTATTTTTATCACAGCTTATCAACTTCTCTTTATTTCCCCATTTTTATATTTTACAGCACATAGAGTGGACAAGGTTTCTGTTCTTTGCTTTACTTTCTATTTCCCTCGTTCCCCTACAGGTTTTATCAGAAGAGCTGTTTTTTAGGGGATTTCTTCTACAATGGTGGGGTAAAGTCTGTTTCTCTCCACTTTGGGTTGCAATATGTTCTGGGCTATTTTTTGGTTCTCTCCACTTTATGAATCCTGAAATGAACGTTTCTTTCTTCCTTGTTGGGTTTCAGTACGTTTTTGTTGGTTTTATTCTAAGCTATATAACAGTAAAAGCTAACCGCTCTGAACTAGCTATAGGCGCTCATACTGCAAACAACCTTTTTATCGCTTTATTTCTTGGAGATGCTCATAGTGTACATGGACTTCTTCCTTCACTATTTGTGGTAGAAGATGAAAATGCTTTTTGGTCTTTATGTTTAACAATATTTGTTTTCTTATCTTTCTATCTCTTCTCTTCTCGCTACTTCAATAGAAAAAGAGCGGCATAAGCGCCGCTCTTTTTTCATTAAAATGATACTGTTGTTGTTTGCTCTTTTCCGTTGCGATAGTACGTAATACTCATCTTCTTACCATTTGACTCGTAAATACTGCGTCGAAGTTCCGCATCGCTTGAAATTTTGTCTCCATTTACTTTCGTGATTACATCGTACTGCTTCAATCCAGCTTTTTCGGCTAGCGATGAACCTTCTACCTCAATGATAACAACGCCTTCTTGAACGCTATCCGGCAGTTTTAATGTTTCTGTTCTTCCAACAGGATTGACTTGAGAAAGATCAGCAATTCGTACACCTAATGTTGGGCGGTCCACTTTCCCATCCTGCTCTAAATCTTCAATAATTGGTTTCGCTACATTCATTGGAATAGCAAATCCAATTCCTTCTACTTCGTCTTGAGCAATTTTACTTGAGTTAATCCCAATCACTTGTCCGTCGATATTTATAAGAGCTCCACCGCTATTTCCTGGGTTGATTGATGCATCTGTTTGAATAACTTCAGATTGCCAATCTTCTTGACCATCTCCGTTTGTATCAACTGGAATCGTACGGTTTGTACTACTAATAATTCCTTCTGTTACACTTCCTTCTAAGAAACCAAGCGGATTTCCGATTGCAATAGCTGGTTCTCCTAATGTTAGCTTACTTGAATCACCAAGCTCTGCTACAGAGTTCACTTTACTTCCATCAATACGAAGAACAGCTAAGTCTGTTAACTCATCAGAGCCAACCACTTTTGCTTGCAAGCGTGTTCCTTCTGAAACTTGCACTTCAACTTGAGAAGCTCCATCAACAACGTGATGATTTGTTACAATATAAGCATAATCACCGGACTTTTTATAAATAACGCCAGATCCTGCTCCTGTTTCTGTTGTGCCCTCAAAAAGTTGGTTTCCTTGGTATGTATAAATACCCACAACAGATTCCAATGCTTTATCAACTGCTTTTGTTGTATCACTTTTCACAGCAACGGCATTTTTAATAGGCAGCGAACTTGTTGTGGTTGTTTGTGAGGAAGCTGTGTTTGCTTTATCCTCAAGCAACCCAAATTCATCGCTTGTCATAAAAAATACAGTAGCTGCACTTGATACAACGGCCACAATGATCATAATCAGAAATGTAAAAACTGGATTACGTTTCTTTTGCGAGCGATACTGTTCTTGTGACTCAGAATCATCGTAATATCCCATAACAACGTCTCCTTTCACGTCTACGACTCATTCATAGTTTTTTATTTTTGGGTGTATATGGTTATGATAGCTGTGAATTTATTGTAGCAAAGCTCTATCGCAAAATCACGGTTTATGGTCTTCTTCACATAAATTCACACAAAGTCCCACAATTAGTTGACATAACAAAATGGCACGAACTAGTGTCCGCACCATTTTTTATATGCCGTGTAAAAAGAAATTCATGAGAAAAAGTCCTGCAATAATATATAGCGGAACAGACACTTCTTTGTAGCGACCAAGAACAAGCTTCATAAACGGATAAGCAACAAAGCCAAATGCCATTCCATCTACAATGCTATACGTAAACGGAATAATCACAATTACTAAAAACGCAGGAAATGCTTCTGAGAAATCCTTAAAGTTAATTCCCTTTACATTCTCAAGCATAAGTCCACCAATAATAATTAAAATTGGTGCAATAGCAGTGTTCGGAATAAGCGAAATGACCGGTAGAAAGAATAGAGCTACTAAAAACAGCAGTCCACTAACTAAAGATGTTAAACCAGTTCGACCTCCTGCTGTTATACCTGAAGCAGCTTCTACCGTTGACACCGTTGGACTTGTTCCAAAAAGTCCCGAAAGCATGGAAGAAATCGCTGTTGCTCGAATAGAACGCTTATACTTCTCAGGTTTTCCAATCATCTCTGTTTGACCATGAATAAGACCAATATTTTCAAAAACAAGAACCATTGCTAATGAAAAAACAGCAATCCAGAAGGCTACTGAAAAGATACCTTGAAATGAAAACTGAGCAAAGACGTCCAAATAGTTCGAAAGCGATACGTCCGCTTGTTTCGGAGCAGCATTTTCTACTCCAAAAAAGTGACCGATTAAAGAACCTGCAATAATCGTTAACAAAAAGTTAGCTGGAACATTCCGAATGAACAATACGAGCGCAATAAGAAGTGTTACAACAGTTGCTAAGACTTCTGGACTGTGAAAGTCCCCAAGCGCTAATATAGCATTATTGCCACCAACAACAATTCCACCTTTTTCTAATCCAATGAGAGTTAGAAAAAGTCCTATTCCAACTGTGATAGCTTCTTTTAAGCCTTTTGGAATAGATCGTGAAAGAGTATGAGAAAGAGGCGTGAACGCGACGATTGTAAACAAGATGCCAGCAACAAAAACAGCTCCTAGCGCTTCTTGCCACGGCAACCCCATACCTTGAACAATAGTATAGGAAAACAAAGCATTTACACCCATACCAGGAACAATAAGCAAAGGAGCATTGCCTAAAAAAGCGACAAGAAGACATCCGACGAAACAAGTAACGACTGTCGCCACTATCCCTGCTTGAAGCGGAATCCCTGCTTCTGACAAAATTAAAGCGTTCACAGCAATAATATACACGATTGTAAAAAACGAAATCATGCCTGCTAATACTTCTGTTTTTACGGTTGTACCATGTTCTGCGAGATGAAAGCGTCTTTCAAAAAATGGATGCACTTTCTTCGCACCTTCTTTTCCTAAAAACCCTCGACCCTACCCGTTAACAGTTTTAAACTGCAACAGTTTACATTTTAGCAACTTTCCTGTGTAATGACAACTGTTTTTAAACACCGCTTGTAGCTGTCATATTGTCCATGGTAAAGAAATGAAAAACAGGCGAATACTTCTGCTAACTTCCCATATTTTACACTAGTTCGTTGCCTCTTTTTCTTCAGGTTTTTTTTCTTATTATAGTTATAGATTTACCACTAGCCAAGAAAGCTATACAGCTCGTAAAAATAATCGAAAGCATAATTAATTGAAATGAAAAAAGAACTTTGTACACGATACAAAGTAAAAAAGAAAGAAAAAGCCCTTTTAGAAAATCCCGTTGTTTTCCTAATATAAGCAAGCATATTTGCAGGAGGAGGCAGCTACTGAAAGAAAGAGGAAGAGTCAAGAAGAAAGAGTGTTTCCACCATGAAAGAAGCGAGTGCTTATCATGTAAATAAATACCGTAGTATAAAGAAGCTAGCATATGAAAAGTAAGCCAAAACGCAGCTACCCTAGCTAAGAACTGCTGCACTCTTTCTCCCTCCTTCCTCTATATTAGTAGCTAGTATATGTAGAAAAGGCTATTTTTCATTATGAAACAGTAAAAAAGCTGACGTAGACGTATAAACCTTTTATACTCCTACATCAGCTTTTTAAACGTTCTTAAAAGAAAATCGAAAATCCGATAAATAGCATGCCAACAATCAGACTTCCATAGCTCAATTTTGTTCTAAATTTTTGATGCACTTCTTTTTCTGTAACAGAAGCTACATATTTTATAGAAGCTAGCGGGGCAAACCAAAGCAGTGATGAAACTAAAATAAAGAGAATCCCAATTATAAGGATCATCTCCTCAATAAACGGCATGTTTCGTCCCTCCTTATTCAATAAGAAACTCTTCTGTACTTCTTTAGTATAACACGTCTCTAACTTGTTTTTATGATTCTTATCTTTTTCAACAGTTTTTAGGCTTTTATTTAGATTTTCCCGTAAAATCAGGCTTTTGATTTAGTATACTCGTCCATTCGTTTTGTTCTATTTCTCATATGATACTACTATACAAAGGAGGTGAAGACGCTTATTTTCGAACGAAACTGCAACAAGAAAGCTGAAAGAAACGAAGCTCCAAAAACCTTTTTTGGGGTAGCAAAAGAAACAACGTCAAAATATCAGCTGTTGCAGGGAAGATCAAAATATGGACGAAAACAACGATCTAAGTTTGAATCCACCTCTTATTTTCAAAAGATACTCACCTTTTGGGCATGAAGAAGAAAACTGTTTTTGAAACGAAATTTATTAATCAAATTATTAGGGAGCTGAATAGGTATGTACGAATTCGAATATGATTATGACAAGAAAAAAGATTGGAAAGATGACGAAAAAGACTGTAAAGAGAAAGAATTCAAAAAAGTAAAATGTGTTTGTGAAGAAATCGAAGACCGTCACGACGATGATAAAGAAGATTGCAAACGCCGTCGCAAGCATGATGACAAAGATGACTACAAACATGACTGCAAACGCCGTCGTAAACATGATGACAAAGATGACTACAAATATGACTACAAACATGATGACAAAGACGACTATAAACACCATGACAAACATGACGACTGTAAATGTAAAGATAAAGAGGAAGACAAAAAAGACCGCCACCATCATCATGGTCGCAAAAAAATCGTTCTTAAAGGCTACATGCACTTTAAAGATGATGACTGTGGATGTAAAAGAAAACGCTACTAAAAGCAGACTTTTTTTATACTAAGGTACACCCTCCCCTTACCTTCTATAAAATTGTGCGGATATGAGAGGATAAGCAATTTGCTTATCCTCTTTCTGTGCAATTTTTATCCATTTCTGCTATTCTTAACTTGTACAGTATTCTTTAAAAAGGAGAGGATTTGTAGTGTCTAAAAAAATCTTAATTTTAACAGGGGACGCCGTTGAAGCTCTAGAAGTTTTTTATCCGTACTACCGCTGTCTTGAAGAAGGATTTGACGCAACTATTGCGGCTCCAGCTGTAAAGAAAATCAATACTGTTGTCCATGATTTTGAAGATTGGGATACATACACAGAGAAACAAGCCTATAAACTAGACTCCCATGCAGCTTTTTCAGATATCAAACCAGAAGAATACGATGGACTCATCATTCCAGGAGGACGTGCTCCTGAACATATTCGTATGAACGAATACGTTCCGTCAATCGTGGAACATTTTTTCCAAGAAGGAAAACCCATCGCAGCCATTTGTCATGCAAGTCTCGTTTTTACAGTCATTAATCGCGAGCTCTTAAAGAATAGAGAAATGTCTGCTTACATTGCATGCAAACCTGAAGTTGAAAGTGTTGGTGCAACTTATATTAACAAACCTTTACATGTTGACAACAACCTTGTCTCAGGTCATGCATGGCCTGATCTTCCTGCTGTTATGAAAGAGTTTATCGGACAGCTTCATAAATAAAGGGAAAGGACCGAAATATATTTCGGTCCTTTTTCATTTACTTTATCTTTTTTTAGCTAATATAAACCATTTTTTCTTTCCACCCACAATATCTGTATACAAATCTGTATGAACTTCTGTAAAATGTGAAGAAAGAAACTCAGCAATATCCTGATCTGATAGAAGCGATGTCTTATCGTCTTCTTCTCCTAACTGCGCTAAGCACGCTAATGCAAGATACCCTCCCTCTCTCAGCATTGAGGCCATTTCTTCCACAAATTTTTCGTTCTCTGAAAATGTCGTAACATGAAAATCGTTAGCGACAAAAATACCTTGAAATGCATGTTCCTTCTCCTCCAAAGTTGAAAGATACTGAAGGTTTTTCACATTTCTTATTTTTGCCTTTTTTGTAGCTTCTATTACATTCTGATTAGATTCATCATACCCTAAAACGCCTAGACCTTTTTCGGCAAAAAACAAGCTATTATGCCCAGCGCCACAGTGATAAACAAGCAGATCCTTAACAGCTAAACGTCGGAAAAACCAATATGCTTTTACTGCGGACGGACAAGGCTGGTCTTTCCACAAATATTCCTCATTATTCTCCAACGGTACACTCATGTCAACGCTCCTTTATCTTCTTTATAATTATTGCTTTTCTTTTTCAATTCTCTCCACCAAGACTCTGTAAATTTTTGTCCAAGCACAGCTACTCCTGCTCACCTTAAAATTATTCTAAAATTGAGACCCGCTTCTCTTAGCTCCTCATTGTCATTCATCTCTATTTCCTTTGTACAAATGAAGAACCTTTGCTTTTTTAGATAGAGACAAATAGGTGATTCACCTTTCATATCCCCTGTTTTTAACAGTTCTGAGTGCCTGATCATTGCGCTTCAATTCGATTCTTCATCCATTATGTTACATATCCTACTTAGTCTTTGTTATTTTCCCATACTAGCTTTTCTTTCGCGATAAAAGTGTGAGAGGTTATTACATTTTTATTCCTTCTCTTCCTATTTACGAATGAAACACTGTTAAAGTTTCAAAAAGAAAAAGAGCTTCAGTATACTGAAGCTCTTTTTCTTTCTTATTGAAACATTTTTTTAACTTCCTGCCGTTTTGCTTTTGGAATAAGCACATAAAGGGTGTCATGATTTTCAAGAATTGTTTCACCTCTTGGTGTCACAACTTGCTCTCCTCTTACAATAGCCGTAATCAATACTTCAGAAGGTAAGTAAATATCTTTTAGTTCCTTTCCTATCACTTTTGAACCTTCTTTTAACACAACTTCAATAATCTCTGAACTTGTTTTCCCCATTGATACAAGCTCTAAAATATGTGGCGACTGCTCTTGCTCAGGACCAGCAAGATTCAGCTTGTTAGCAAGAGGTGAAAGGGTTGCTCCTTGAATAAGGGCAGAGGTGAAGACAACAAAAAAGACGGCATTAAATAAAAGCTCGCTTCCTTCTACTCCTGCAATTAATGGATATGTAGCTAAAACAATTGGAACTGCTCCTTTTAATCCTGCCCATGAGATAAATAGTTTTTCTTTGCCTGTATATTTCGTACCGATCATACTTAAAAACACACCGATTGGTCTGGCAATAATCATGAGAATAAAAGACAAAACAAGGCCTTGCCATGTAATAGCTAAGAGATGCTCAGGAAAAACAAGCAAACCAAGCAAAATAAACATTAAAATCTGCATCATCCAAGCAAAACCATCTGTAAAACGAACAATTGACAGACGGTATGTCAAATCATTATTTCCAACCGTAAGTGCCATAACATAAACAGCTAAAAACCCGCTTCCGTGTAGAAGAGTTGTACCACTAAAAGTTACAATAGCCAAAGAAAGGGCAAGAACAGGATAGAGACCTGACGAATCAAGATTGATGTTATTAATAATTTTAATTGATAAAAAACCAAATAAAAGACCTAAAAGAAGCCCAAGCCCCATCTCAAGAACGAAATCTAATGGAAGAGACCATAATGATGTTGATGGTTCATTAATTAATTCAATTAAGGACACCGTTAGAAAAACGGCCATTGGGTCATTTGTTCCTGATTCTGCTTCAAGGGTTGAAGTAAGCTTAGTTTTAATATTTCTATTGCCAAGTGCTGAAAAAACGGCTGCTGCGTCTGTTGAACCAACAATGGCTCCAAAAAGCATTCCTTCTGCCCACGTTAAGTCTAAAATGTATTTTGCACATGCCCCAACAAGAACCGCTGTAATTAAGACGCCAAATGTTGCAAGAGATGTAGATGGACCAAGAATAGGCTTAATATGTTTCCATTTCGCCTGAATTCCTCCTTTAAAGAGGATGATAATTAAGGCGAAGATACCAACAAGTTGGGTAATTGAAGCATTATCATAATAAATATAACTCGTAAGCCCCATTCCTATTAAAATATATAAAACAAGCGAAGGAACTCCTAAGCGATTAGAGAATTTTGTTGTAATAACGCCAATCATTAGTAAAGCTGCACACAGAAAAATAAAAATTGTAATATTTATATCCAAAAATGTCACTCCTAGTGTATTGTTTTTCTGTTCTTTCAAAAAGAGAAAGGAAGTTGCTCAATTATCTCGAATAGTAAAGATAAGGTAAAATAAAACATAATCGTTACTCTCAATCTTTTATGATATTATCGATCCGCTTACGTTACTCCCTATAAAAACACATATGCTATTTCCGTTTTTATGTAAAAAACATTTTATTTGTCTAATAAGGACATATCCTTTATGTTTCTATTCTTTTGTTTTGTCCTTTTTAGCACATACAATGTTATAAATTGCTTTTTCCTGTCATATATTGAAAAAGAGAAGAAGTTCTTTGTTTACGAACCTGTCCATCTTCCTTCATCGTTTAGGCAGTAAAATCTTCTTGTCTGCTCACCGGGAAATTTACGAGGCGAATAGCTACATAAAGAAGAGGAGTGATTTATGTGTCATTTACCACTGATGATCAAGAGCGCACAAAATCCGTATCTGAAAATACCCCACATGATTTAGTATTAGACCAAAATATTGATGTGAAATGTCGTTTTTCCTTAGAAGGCACTTACTTACAAGTATCCCCCAATTGTGAATATTTACTAGGATATACAGAACAAGAACTCATTGATCAAAACTACCAAGACTTCATCCATCCAGTAGACCTAAAAAAGTTGCATATGCAGCTAGAAAAAATGAACGACTCAATCGAAACTTTTAACTTCCGCATTCAACATAAAGACGGACACTATATTTGGATGGAAACAACTGTTGCCTTCATCCCCCACCCTGAGACAAAGCAGTATGTTGAAGCTGTTGCTGTTGCAAGGGATATTAGCCATCGAAAAAAAACAGAACAGCATATGATGGAATCAGAAAAGCTCTCTGTCACAGGTCAGCTTGCAGCAGGAATTGCCCACGAAATTCGAAATCCTCTTACTTCTCTAAAAGGTTTCTTACAACTATTAAAAATGGATAATGATCACCGCGATGACTTTTTTAAGATTATGGAATCAGAATTAACAAAAATCGAAACGATTTCAAATGAGCTTATGGTTTTAGCCAAACCAAAACAAACAGATTTTAAATTTCATCGCCTTCAGTCTTTACTAGAACACGTTATTATGCTGCTAGACAGCGAAGCTTTTCGTCACTCCATTAAAATTGAACAGGAATTAACAGAAGAAAGCTTATACGTATACTGCGATGATACAAAATGTAAACAAGTGTTTCTCAACATCTTAAAAAACGCCATCGAAGCCATCGAACAAGATGGGAAAATTAATGTTAAAGTATTTAAAGAAGACGAACATACAGCCGTGATTGAAGTAAAAGATAACGGATGCGGTATTCCAAAACATCTTCTCAAAAAGCTCGGTTCCCCATTCTTTACAACAAAGAAGACAGGAAATGGACTTGGACTCATGGTTTGCTATAAAATTATTGAGCAACAGAACGGAAGTATCTCAATTGAAAGTGAACCAAATGAAGGCTCAACATTTACAATTCGCCTTCCCCTTTATATGGCTTAATACAAAAGCTAGAATGTGGATAATGATTATCCTTTCATTCTAGCTTTTTGTTTATTTCTGATTGTCCATTTTCGGATAACCATTAATAATACAAAAATCAGAATAAAACAAAGAAGCCCATAGCTTGTTACTGTTTCCTCCATAACTGAAATATATTTATGAAAATAAGTTCCAGCTACGAAAAACAGCGACGTCCACACAAGGTTGCCAAAAGTTGTAAGAGAAAAAAAAAGAAAAAAAGGACTTTTGCCCGTTCCTGCAACATACGGAATTAGATGCCTTATAAAAGGAATGAAAACACTTATAGGAAAAGCACTTTTTTTATAACGTTCAATGAAGCTTTGTCCTCGCTCTAGAGACAGTTTTTCACGCAATGTTTTCCATTTGAGCAAGTGAGGTACACCAATCCATCGGCCAATACTATAATTTACAAGGGTTCCAATCGTCATCCCTGCCCATGTTAAAAACCAGAGTAAGAGGTCATTTTGCGATAGAAAAGCTGCAAAATAGCCTGCCGTCATGACAATCAGTTCATTTGATACCGGAATAATCAATCCAATCATCCCAAGGGACAAGAGAAGAATAAAAACAATAACCCCATATTCTTTCATGAAAACTACAATATCAATAAACTCCATAAAGCCACCTGCTTTTTCGGAAAAATTCACAATTGTTTTTTGTCTTTTTATTTTATTATTTTCCCTTTCTACTTTTCTATCAAACGCCTTTTTAAGAGAAGCTTTCAACAAGCATTTTCAGAAACTTGAACAAAATCAATTTCATTAAAAATATGAAGCATCTATAGATACATTCCCCTATACAAAAAAAGCCTAGGCCTACAACTTCTACACCATTTTTAAATATTGTAATCTAATACAAGCAACTAAACTCTAAATGACTAGTTTCACTATACACAAGAAAACTTTTTTATAAGAACAATATTCAACAGTCGAGCAATCTTGATACCCGTTTTCAAAAATTCAATCGATAAAAAGTACATTCTTCACTTCTTTATATTCTTTAAAAACAAAAAATACCCCTTTATATAGAGGATAATTAGATATTCATTAATGTAATGTCACACATTCGAATAAATTTATTTAAACTGTTTGAAAGATGCACCCAGTGTGAAAGCCTGCTTATACAAGTTCACTCTTCTTCTTTTTTTATATTGCATTGACCATACCTTTCCATAAACAAGGTTTTATTAAATGGTCACTTATAATGTAAAAGCTGAGAGATTTCGTTAGCTGATTGAATAACACTCTTGACTAGATTTGAAGTCATATTATTATTTATGCGTTGTACTGGACCTGCAATTGTGACAGATGCGATTACGTTGCCCTTCAAATTGTAAATTGGCGCGGAGATAGAAGAAACTCCTTTGTGCAGTTCTTCAACACTTAAAGCATACCCTTGTTTCTTAATTTTTTGTAAACGGTCAAGTAGAGAAGCCGGATCAATGATGGTCTTCGAGGTATAGCGTTGCAGCTTTTTCTGAAATAATTCCTCAATAAATCGTTTTGATTGATGTGCAAGCAAGACTTGGCCAGTACTTGTACAATGGACTGGATTACACTTTCCAATATAAGAAAGCAACCGAACGGGATGAGAACAGACTATTTTATTAAGGTACATAGCTTCAAATTCTCTCAGCACCGCTATATGAGCGGTTTCGTTCGTTTGTTGAACAAGCGACTTTAAAATAGACTGGGAAATGTTATAAATCTTAGAGTGTTTTATTATGACATTTCCTAAAGCAAGAATAGAAGTTCCAAGACGATATAAATTTGTATGAGCATCTTTTGTAATAAATCCTTCACTCCTCAAACTCGTTACTAATCGATGGGCAGTACTATTGGCAATCCCTAGCTTGTTAGCGATTTCACTAATCCCTAGTTCAGGTTCCTCTACCGAAAATAACTCTAATACGTGTAATGCATTTTCCAAAGTAGAAAAACGCTTTCTCTCCTCTTTGTCTTTACTCATACTCTTCTCCTGCTATTTTTTATTAATTATCTTGTTTTTACAGTTTCAATACATCCTAGCTTGATAGATAGTCTCTCCCCTGCACGATTAAGAGTTTGGACATAATCTCCAAAAAGATGTTCCGACATTCTATGCTTTGGCCCTACAACGCTAATGGCAGCGATGACCTCTTCTGTATAATCCCTTATCGGGACCGCGATGCTAACAACTCCTTCATGTAATTCGTCAATGGAAATTGAATAGCCCTTACTCTTAATCTCTAATAGATTTTCCCGTAATTTTTGTGGATTAGTAATAGTGTCTGGTCCATACGAGGATAATTTAGACTGTAGAACTTTATTAATGAGTTCTTTCTTTTGATAAGCAAGAATTACTTTTCCAGCACTAGAACAGTAAGCGGGATTCCTTTCCCCAATACCAGAGAGAAGCGGGACAGGATGATTACACTCTACTTTATGAAGATAGACTACGTCACTTCCTTCCAATACATTGATATGTACTGTTTCCCCTAATTGCTTGACTAAATCTTGGAGGATGGGAAGAGATTCTCTATGAATTTCCTTATGGTTTATAATGACTCCACTGAGAGTCAATAGAGATAACCCTAAGCGATATCTACTATTATCTTTGTTTTTTACAATATAGCCTTCTTGTAAGAGAATTAAAATGAGGCGGTGGGTAGAGCTTTTACTCAATCCTATTTTAGAAGCAATCTCAGTTACCCCTAGTTCTGGTTCCTCTATTGAAAATAAGCGGAGAATTTTCATCGCATTTTTAACAGAGCTAAGAAGATATCCTTCTTTGGACATGTTAATTTAATCACTCCCCCTAAAATTTTCACTATTGTTCCGTATAAAAGAATTCTAGCATTCTATTTGTCTCAATTATATTGTAGCATAATCATAACGTTTGAAGCGCTTACAATTAACTGAATATTTTATAAATTAATGAGATTGCTTTTTACTAATTAACAATGCCATTTACTCTATGAAAGCGCCTCTCAAACCTATTATCTATCTAAATTATTAAGGAGGTTGCAAATATGCGCACACAAGTTGGAATTATTGGAGCGGGTCCCGCTGGACTAATGTTATCTCATCTCCTACATCTTCAAGGTATAGATTCTATTATTCTTGAGAAACGCAGTCGTGAAGAAATTGAAGGGACAATTCGTGCCGGATTACTCGAACAAGGTACAGTCGATCTTATGAAGAAAACGGGTGTTGGTGAACGGCTTATGAGAGAGGGACATTTCCATGAAGGGATTGAACTCCGCTTTAACGGACAGAGTCATCGAGTTAACTTACATGACCTTACCGGAGGAAAGAAAGTTACAGTATATGCCCAACATGAGGTTATAAAAGATTTAGTTGCTGCCCGTCTTAATGTAGGTGGAAAGATTATTTTCAATGCCCAAGAAGTAAGTTTACATGGCATTGAAACTACGGAACCAAAAATCCAATTTCACTATGATAAAGATAGCGAACTTCAGGAAATCTCCTGTGATTATATTGCAGGATGTGATGGCTTTCATGGCCCAAGCCGGCCCTCTATTCCTAACTCAGTTCGTAAAGAATATCAAAAAATTTATCCGTTCGGATGGCTCGGTATTCTTACTGAAGCCCCTCCATCAGCACCTGAACTGATATATGCTAACCACGAACGCGGCTTTACCTTATTAAGCACTCGTTCACCGGAAGTTCAGCGCCTCTATCTTCAAGTTAACCCTAATGATGATATCACCAACTGGCCTGATGATCGAATTTGGAAAGAACTTCACGCTCGCCTTGAAATCAATGGTGAATGGAAATTGACTGAAGGTCCGATTATTCAGAAGAATATTGTTCCAATGCGGAGCTTTGTTTGCGATCCAATGCAGTATGGACGCCTCTTCCTTGCTGGTGATGCAGCTCATATTGTGCCTCCAACAGGTGCTAAAGGACTCAACCTAGCAATAGCAGATGTGCAAGTCCTAGCACGCGCTCTTGATACTTACTATGCAACAGGCAATGAAGAACTACTCAAACGTTACTCTACAATTTGTTTACGTCGTGTTTGGAAGGCAGAGCGTTTTTCATGGTCTATGACAGCAATGCTGCATCGCCATCCTGATCATACACCGTTCGAACAACAAATCCAACTAGCTGAACTAGATTATGTGACTTCTTCAAGAGCAGCAGCTACAACTCTTGCTGAGAATTATGTCGGATTGCCAATAGAATGGCAGGCAGGAGAGAAAGAAGAAACAATAGCTGGATTTCTATATAATGAATAGAATGGATTTCTATATCTAATATAACTATAAAAACATAGAATAAAAATAGCTAGTTAGAAATGTATAGTTCAGACATCTAACTAGCTATTTTTTAATTAGGCTTATATATTTTTTCATCAATAAAGCACAATATTATGAAAAAGAAGGAAAGAGAAAAATCCTTCCCCTCTTCCATATCACATATAATCAGCACATTTCTCTTTTAGTAGAATCTTTCTATTTAATATCGATAATCCCGTAGAGAACACTTGCATTATGGGACAATGGTGATCTCTTCTTTTGTTTCAACCCCTTCATTATCTTCTTCCACTAACTTGTCAAAGGAGCCATATTTCTCTTGAATCAGTATATATCCAAGAGCTGCAATAAGGCTCGGAACAGCAAAGGTAGCAAAAAGAACGTTTGGATTCATCCCTGTTGCCATAAGCATAGCGATTAAAGTTGGAGCAAGGATAGAACCGATGCGCCCAGATGCTTGGGCATAACCTATTCCAGTTGCACGGATTGCGCGGGGATAATATTCTGTAATGTATGGATTTCCTAAATTCATTGCCCCAACTGTACAGGCACCACCAATGGCAATCAAGAAATATAGAGCGATCACATTACTTGTCATACTCAATGCAACAAATGTAATCGCTCCTAAAAAAAATAGGGAAACAAGAATTTTTCGATGACCTATTTTTTCAGCTAAATAACCGCCTACAACTGAACCAAGGATTTGACCAACACATAAAACTAAGTTAAACGACAGGCTTGAAGTGATGCTGAAGCCTGTGTCTTGCATCATTTTTGGCAGCCACGTATTAAGCCCGTAAGCCATCATCAATGTGCAGAATACAGCAATCCAAATCGAAACAGTACTAAATGCACGTTTGTCCGTAAATAATTTTTTTACTGGAGAGCCTTTAGCCCCTTCTTCAGCTTCTTTAAGCTTGTAATCATCTGTTTCCTTATAATTGCCGGTTGGATGGACTTTATTTAAAATACCGACTACTTTGCCAACTTGCTTCCTTGCTAAATAATAAGTAATGGATTCCGGAAACTGCTTCATAAACAATGGAAGAGTAATTAATGGAATAATCCCAATATAATACAACATGCGCCAATCTGTATGAGGTACAATATACATGCCAATCAAGGAAGCCATTATTCCACCTAATGCATATCCAACATACATTATAGCCACAATGAAGGCACGATTTTTTTTAGGAGAGTATTCTGTCATTAATGAAATGGCATTCGGCATCAAGCCCCCCATGCCAATTGAAGCGGTGAAGCGCATAACTGTAAACCATGTGATATTAGGCGCAAGCCCTGCACCTAGTGTAAAGACACTAAATAAAAACATACAAAGTACAATTACATTTTTCCGTCCCAATTTATCAGCAACTGGAGCTAAAATAAGAGCACCAACTAACATTCCAAATAAAGAATAACTACCAACAGCTCCCGCTTGAACGGATGAGATATTCCACTCCTCCATCATCCACGGCAATCCTACACCATACATTGCAATATCATATCCATCAAAACCAATAGCATAAAAACACCAAAGAAAAACGAGCAAATGAAAGCGATTAAATTTACTAGCAGCAACAACATCCGAAGCAACAATACTACGCATTTCCTTCCTCCTATTCTAAAATTATCTGTTCTATTGTTGAGCCCTAATACGCTTATAAATTCTTTTTAAATGACTATCCGAATAGTAATATCAACCTGGAGATATAACACAATCTAAAATGAAACTTACATTAGTGTGGTTTTTAGGATTTCCCCCCTGATAGTTAATCGGAATAATCAAGACTTTAGAGGCTGTTCCACTCCTCCTTCTTTATCTCTTTTGAACCTTGAAGTGAAGGATTTACTACTCTTTAAGCGTCATATAAATTGGTAAGGGACAGATTCCTCTAGCAACTCCTATATATAGCTTTTTAATGTTTCAAAGCAATATATATTCAGTTTGAGGAATCTGCCCCTTTTCTTTTGCCTTATGTCACGTAAACTGCCTCTTACTTAAACAATTAATTATTTGTAACCGCTTTATTAAAAACAGGTTTATCTTGTAAACGAAGTTCAAAATCTAAATGAGCTGTATAATAGTTACTTTTCAATCCTTTTTCCGCACCAGCATGTTTATCTAACTTAGTAATTAACGTTCCTCGAACTCCTTGTGCCACATCATCTTCTAAATATTGATCACCTTCAAAATAGATTTGTGTAACTAATTTATCACCTTTTTCTGGTTGGAATAAGAGATGCAAATGGGCAGGACGATATGGATGATGATCGATCCATTTCAAAAATTGACCTGTAGGTCCATCAGCTGGAATAGAATAATTGCCTGGCACAACCGTTCGAACTTCAAAGTAACCATTCTCATCTGTGTAAAATACACCTCGTAAATTATCATCTGGAATATCTTCCGCAAAGTAAGAATATTCTCCATTTGCATCTGCCTGCCACATATCAATTTTTGTATTAGCTAGTGGATTTCCATCTACATCTTTTACTGATCCTGAAAAGTAAAGAACATCTCCTGGTTCATTTTCACGTTGTGGCAATATCCCTGGATTTTGGACAACAGGGGTCTTTTCAATGTAATAAGGTCCTAAAATCGTAGGTTCAGTCCCTTTTACACTTTTATACATTTCTTGAAGAGCATGCGTCTCAAGGAAAACATCCATAAATAAGGGAATTTCCCCTGCTCTCCCTAATTGATCCATCCAATTTACAAGAGCTTGATAATCATCATGGTCAAGTTCGTATTCACTAATTAGTTCTTTAAATTTAATTACTAATCCATTATAAACATCGATTACCTTTTGATTTTTCATTGTTAATTCCTCCAATTTTCATGATTTTTTATATCATCTTTTCCTTATTTCTGAATATTCTCAATTACCGTGGTAATCCCTAGTCCTCCTGCTATACATAGGGTGATTAGACCGTATCTCTTTCCTGTACGTTCTAATTCATGAATTGCCTTTGTTGCTAGAATAGCTCCTGTGGCTCCAATTGGATGTCCCATAGCAATTGCCCCGCCATTAGGATTCACTTTATTTAGATCAAGTTTTAATTCTTTGATTACGGCTAGAGCTTGGGCAGAAAATGCTTCATTTAATTCAATTAAATCAATATCCTCCAGTTTTAAACCAGACATATAAAGCGCTTTCAAAGTCGAGTTTACAGGTCCGATTCCCATAAGATTTGGGGATACTCCTGCAGCCGCTTGAGCAATTACTCTCACCTTTGGTTTTTTTCCTAGTCGCTTTGCTTCTTCCTCTGACATCAGTATAAGAGCAGCTGCTCCATCATTTCTTCCACTGCTATTTCCAGCTGTAACTGTGCCATTTTCTTTAAAAACAGGCTTTAACCCAGCTAATTTTTCTAAGCTAGTTTCCCTTGGATGCTCATCTACTTTAAACTCCATTACACCCTTTCTCGTTTTCAATTGGTATGGAATAATTTCTTTTGAAAACTTTCCTGCTAAAATAGCCCGTCTTGCATTTTCTTGGCTTCTTAATGCAAATTCATCTTGTTCAGTTCGCGAAATAGTGTACTTTTCTGCTAAATTTTCTGCAGTCATCCCCATTGTTAACATTCCATATTCTTCGATAGGCTGTGAACCAGGCTGACTTTCTGTATTTGGATCCAACAACTGTCCATTTCCTGATTTTAATCCAAAGCGAACATTTCTTAAATAATACGGAGCTGTACTCATCGATTCTGCTCCACCGGCAATAATAACCTTCCCCAAGCCACCTTGAATTTGCTGGCTGGCTGAATTTATTGCTTGAACGCCAGATCCACATTGACGATGAATCGTATATCCTGGTACCTCAACAGGAAAACCTGCACGGAGTGAAGCTATTCTAGCTAAGTTTGAGGCATCAGCACTTTGTTTTGCTTGTCCCATGATTACTTCATCAATCATCTCTTTTGGTATATCCGCTCGCTTAACAACTTCATCAAGAACAGCTGCTGCTAGAAAATCAGCAGGAACATTTTCTAATGCTCCTCCTAATCTCCCAATAGCTGTTCGAACGGAGTCGATAATAACGACATTAGTCAATTGCCTTACCTCCGCATCCTTACTTTTTATCTCTTCCTTCTAAACTATCTTTATACCTTTGGTGTGCTACTTTTAAAGCAACAATAACGGACTGCTGTGATGGAGCTAAAAAATCAGTTTTAATATCCTCTATTAAAGGATTAATATCTTTACTAAAATCATATCCAACTACCATTCTCTTAAAAAAATCTTGTGCCAATGTTGTCAAAAAAGTAAATTCTGCATTAATAATAATGTGACTTTCCTTATGAATTTCAAGCACCATCCCAGCGTACTTGTAATTTTCATACATACTTGTATTTTGCGGTGCTTTTGCATATGCAGTAATTAATAATGTCGGCTGTCCCATCGAACTACATCCTTTCAAGATGACTTGTAAATATTTTATAAATTAATTAGGGTACTACTATTTCCCTACTAGTTTATACTACTTACAGTTTCTCTTGAATAATGTTTCACTTTTTCTTTATCCACCACCATCCCAAACCCTGGTCCATTTGGAATTATGATTTCAAAATTCTCATATTCAATTTGATTTACTGTTATATTATCTTTAAATAGTAAAGGACCGAATAGCTCTGTGCCAAATTTCATTTCTGGAATTGTGGAATAAAGCTGGGCACAGATGGCCGTTCCGAGGGATGATTCAATCATAGTTCCGCCATACATTGGAATGCCTGACGCTTCAGCAATGGCTGCTACTTTTTTAGTAGCCGTTAAGCCGCCTGCTTTGGGAACTTTTAGTGCAAATACATCCGCTGCTCTATTCTTGGCAATTTGATAGGCCTCTTGAATTGTTCCTAGTGACTCATCTGCCATAATTGGGACTTTAAATCTGGAAGATAATCTTGACATCCCTTCATTATTCCAACTCATTAATGGTTGTTCAATTAAATCCACGCCCCCATCTTCCAACGCTTCTATACAATAAAGAGATGTGGCTTCATCCCAAGCTTGGTTAACATCTACACGAACGCTGCCTGCACCACCAATCGCTTCTTTAATTTTAATCACATGTGCGACGTTCTTTTTCGGATCACCTTTTCCTATTTTCAATTTAAAGATATTATGCCTTTTCGTTTCTAAACAATGCTTGGCTTCTTCAATGTCCCTTACCGTATCTCCGCTCGCTAACGTCCAAGCTACAGGTAATGATGTGTGACATTGGCCTCCGAATAATTCATAGCTTGGAACATTTTTATATTTAGCCACTAAATCTATCATTGTTGCTTCAACTAGTGCCTTTGCAAAGTAATTGCCTTTAACATGGATACCAATCGTATGAGAGAGAGCATCAAAGTTAATTGGATTCTTTCCAATGAGTAATGGACTAATATACTTCTCAATGGTTAATTTGATAACTTCTGGGCTTTCTTCAAAGTAAGAAGCTCCGCCAATTGTTGCAACCTCTCCCCACCCTTCTATTCCATCTTCACTTCTCATACAAGCTAGTACAATCGTCTGCGTTACAATAGTATGCATCGCTAAATGGTGCGGTCGAATCGTTGGTAAGTCTACGATGTACACTTCCAATGAATGTATCTTCACTTAGCTCCCTCCTTTATTCGGACAATAAAGTTGGCTTCTGTTTTTTCCCTCACTTCTTCAAGTTTGACACCTGGCATTAATTCAATTAGGTTCAATGTTTTATCTTCTACTTTAAATACAGCTAATTCAGTAATAATCATATCTACACTTCTTGTCGAGGTGATAGGAAAATGACACTTTCTTAGTAATTTACTTTTTCCGTCTTTCGATGTATGGGTAGTTGTGACAATGACTTTCTTTGCTCCTACAAGTAAATCCATTGCTCCACCTACTCCCATAATGTTCTTACCTGGAACTGCCCAATTGGCGATTTGTCCTGACTGATCCACCTGTAGGACCCCAAGGATTGCTACATCAACATGCCCTCCGCGAATCATGGCAAAAGATTCGGCACTATTAAAGAACGAGGCGCCAATCGTTTCACCAACAGGCAACTTTCCTGCATTAACTAAGTTTGGATCAATTTGATTTTCATCAACATCCGCAACACCTAACAATCCATTTTCTGTATGAAAATAAACGTTTTCATCTTCAATGAATTTTGCTACTAAAGTTGGAATCCCTATCCCGAGGTTTACGACACAAGAACCTCTTAACTCTTTCGCTGCACGTTTTGCGATCAATTCTTGAATTTGATTTTTTTTATACATACGCTATAACACCCTCTTTCGTTAAAACCTTTTGTGCTTTAATAATGTGATCAACGAATAAATGAGGTGTTACAATCTCTTCCGGCGACAGTTCTCCAGGTTCGACAATCTCGTCTACTTCTGCGATTACGATATCTGCTGCTGTTGCCATCAGCGGATTAAAATTACGAGCTGTTTTGTAATATACTAAATTACCTAGTGTATCTGCTTTCCAAGCTCGAATTAAAGCAACATCTGCTCGTATCGCAGGTTCGAAGATATATTTAATACCATTAATTTCCCTTTCTTCTTTACCTTTTGCTAGTTCTGTCCCTACTCCTGTTTTCGTATAATAACCACCAATGCCAGCCCCGCCAGCACGCATCGACTCAGATAATGTCCCTTGAGGTAAAAGTTCTAATTCAATTTCACCTCTTTGATAAGCATCACCAACATCACGGTTACTTGTAAAATAAGAGCCAATTGCTTTTTTGATTTTCTTTTGGCTTAGCAGAGCTCCTAAGCCTTTTCCTTTCTCACCTAAGTTATTACTAATGATTGTTAAACCTACTACATCTTTTTTTGTTAGACCATCAATTAATGTTAGAGGAGCTCCAATTAATCCAAACCCACCTACCATTAACGTATGGCCATTCTTTACACAAGACAATGTAGACTTAATATCTTGATATATTTTCGTCATGTTTTTCACCTTCATTCTCACTCTATTTTTCTATTAATGAATCGCTTGCTTCAAACCAAGCAGGGATACCCGCCGTTAATAAACAAATAAATCCTACATCGGCTAATTGAGCTTCTGAGGCTCCATTTTTTCTTGCTTCTTCCATCCATTCCCCTGCTTGTTTCCCTTTTAATTCAGTGACAAATATTCCAACCATTAAAAGATATTTCAATGTTTTTGAAACGATAGAATCACTCAATATGTACTCTGTAAGTAACTCTTCATTTCTTGATTTAACAAGCTTCAATACATTTGTTGTAAATGTCGTATCTTCCATGTCTAAAAGTTTAATCATATGAAGAAGAAGTTCTTCTGTGGTCATGTCATCTTCATTTAACTCCTGAAATTCAATGCCTTTTAATGTAAGGGCATATTCTAACGACTTCACTCCCGTTTTCAATGCTTGCGTTCCGTTATACAAGTATGGAACGATAAGATATTCAACGAGTTCTGGTAAAGTTGCCCCTCCATCTAGTGCTCCTTTTGTATGATATACCATACTTCGTTCATATAATCTTGCTGCATTCATCCCTACTAATAAGATATCTTTTTCTTTTCGCGTTAAAGCCCCTTCTTGCATAATGTCACTACGCAAGCTCGTATAGTGGTTCAGCACATTTGGACTGTAATCATGCATTTTTTGAACCCAGCCAGGAACAACATCATACACTTCTTTAAAATATGTTAATCCTTTACTCATTTCATTAATCGCTCCTTAAATTAATTGTGAGTTTAGTATAGATAATGCTCTTATTGGGGAGGTGGTGGCATTTCTCAGTTTCAAAGGTATCCCGAAAAATAGGAAGCGAGAATGCTTAGGTAACTGATCTAAGTTAATCAAGTTCTCTACAATATAGATTTCATTACTGAGTAGAAATTGGTAAATATCGCTTTCTAAATGTTCTCTCCTATCCACATTCGGTAAATCCAATCCAACAACATGAATTTGTTTTTCAACAAACCAGTTTGCTGCACTTTCATCAAGTCCTTTTGTTTCAATAGCGCCTTCTTCTCCTCCACCTCTTTTTCTCGTTTTAATGAGAACAATGTCGTTTTTCTCAACGTATACTCCTTGTCTACGCTCCGCTTCTTCAAGTAAATCTTTTGTAATTGGATCATGCAGTTCTTTTAGCATACTTACATCTAAAACTAATGAATCACCAAACATCTTCTCTACCTTCATTTGTTCTACAGAAGCTCCATTTTCAATGAAATGTAACGGTGCTTCTACATGTGTTCCATTCTGATTCAGAAAGGAAATAAACCGCTGTTCAACTTCTTTACTTTTTGAATAATCATTATCTTTTTTTGATTTGTTTAAAACGTGCTCTCTCAAGTGATCGTTATCTGTTACGAAACCACTGTAAAGTTCTAGCGTTAAATCAATTATTTTCATCGTCATACCTCCGACGTAAAGCATTTACTTTACTACAACAAAAATGGCTACCCTAAACATTACTATCAAAGATTGATAGTAGGTGTTTAAGATAGCCAGTTCGTTCATTAGTTGTTATTAAAAAAGGTCGTTTTTTAATAGCTAATGAATAGGCGTTAATTAATTTGTTAAATTAATTTTACAATAAATTCTGATAATTGCAACACTTTTTTTGAAATCGATTTCTATGTTTAAATTTTCTTTAGAAATGTTCTTATTTCCTGATTAATTTCTTCCCTATTCTCAAAAACCATTGTATAGTGATTGCAATCCGAAACTATCGTTTTAATGTTATCCGTATATGTTTGTGTATCCTCATAGGCTTCTTTATAAAATAAAGGGGGGAACTGACCAATTTTACCACTTGCATGCACTAATAATGTAGGACAAGCAATTTGTGAACATACTTCCCTAGGAACAAAGGAGTAAAAACTATTAAAATCTGCAAGGATATGGCTCTCTGATGATTTATTCTCCCAGTGATTGTCCACTTTATGAATCTCATATTCTGCCACATTTCGCAGATGGTCTGTCCACGGAACCCCTAACCGGCTATAAATGTCTCTCATTTCCCTGATATAACTTTCCTTTGAGTCATATTCCTTGCTCAATCTTCCTAACGATGGTTGCACAATGTCGCGTTGTTGTTGAGTTGATGTAGCTGCGCCATCTAGTAATATTAACCCTTTTACTTGTTTTAATTTACTTGCTACAACAGCGGAGATAAAGGCTCCCATTGAATACCCCATTAAAATTGGATGTTCAATGTCTAATTCATGAATTAATGACATAATATCCTCTGCATGTTTGAAAAGAGAAGTCTGTTCGTCTGTTTCTGAACTATTCCCTCTTCCTCTCAAGTCAACTGCAATTACTCGGTACGTTCCTGTTAACATTTCCGCATAATAATGCATTTGTTTATGATTGCCCGTTAAACCATGAATAGCAATAATTGTCCCTTTTGTACCAGGGTAATCGGCAATTTGAATACTTCGCTTTCCTAATTCTTTTACATACATCTTCATTAAAACACCTCTTGTCTTTATTTACCTATCCTTGTTCATTATTTGAGGACTCATTTGCTTGTTAACGCTTATAAACGATAAGTATTTTACATTCTTTTTGACTAAATCAAATTCCGTAAGCCTTCGGTTGTTTGCATGGAATCATAGAAATTCTCCACCCTTACCAATGTTTCGATTACGAAAGAAGGCTACCTTAACTCCCCCATCAATTATCTAATGGTGAAATTAAGATAGCCAGTCACTTCATTAACTTTTATTAAAAAAGGACATTTTTTAAACATTAATGAATAGGCGTTAATTTATAATTTGTAATAACTTCATTGTACATAAAATTTTCTTAATTTCAATAATTTTCAGTTTATTTTATTGTATCAAAGTGCATCATCTCTTAAATCTCAATTAAAATTAACTAATGATCTTACAAACTATCCTTTTACTCGGATATTTTCTGAAAGTTTTCCCGAGTAATATATGACTTACAACTATTTTTCATTCCATCCCATCTTTTTGCCTCATCAAATACAATCTCAAATTGATCTAAAGCTCTGTAGACTAGATGGTCAATCATATCACCAATAGTTTGCGGATGATTATAAAAGGCCGGCATCGGTGGAAAAATAATGGTTCCCATTTTAGAAAGAGCTGTCATATTCTCTAAATGAATCGTGTTTAATGGAGTTTCTCTTGTCATTAATAATAACTTTTTTCGTTCTTTCAACATGACATCAGCAGCTCGAGTTATCAAATTATCAGCTATACCCATCCTAATTGTAGCAAGAGTTTTCATACTGCATGGAGCTACAATCATCCCATCAACCCGAAATGATCCACTCGATATTCTAGCCGCTTGATCGTTATATGAATAGGCATAATCAGCTAACTCTTCCACATCTCTAGCAGAATAGGAGGTTTCGTGTTGAATTGTCGCACGCGCCCAAGAAGACATAACTAAATGAGTTTCCACTTCGGTATTTCTAAGCAGTTGAAGAATTCGAATACCTAAAATAGCTCCTGTTGCTCCCGTTATTCCCACAATAATTTTCATCTAATCCCACCTTATTTATTTATGGCGGTACGGTATCTTAGTATACAGCTTAAAATCGACTTAGACAGTCAGATTACTTATTAAACAATTCCGGCGCAAAACGACTTGGGTCTACTTCTTTAAATTCCGCTCTTTTAAATTCACCTTTTAAATGAAATGGTACCGTGCAGTCAAAAATAACCTTACATGAAATCCCTTTCTCTTGAATGGAAGGACTGTAAGCAGGAGTTTGTGAAGGGTCTAATGGGTGACAACGTACCCCAGGGATAAACACTGTATCAACATCCCCCTGATAACGTGTATTAAGAGCCCACATTACATCGTTACTATCAAATGGATCAACATCTTCATCAACTATAATGACATGTTTTAATTCAGAAAATGCTGAGAAAGCTAACAAAGCTGCTTGTCTTTGTCTTCCTTCATCACTCGGTTGGCTTTTCTTAAATTGCAAAACAGCCATATATTTACCGCCGCCTGATGAATGTGCATAAACATTTAATAATTTGCCTGGCATAGCCTTTTCTACCATTTGGAGAATACTTGCTTCTGTAGGAATGCCAGCCATGTTGACATGTTCTTCGCTTGGTCCAATAACGGTTTGCATAATTGGGTTCTTTCGATGAGTAACAGCTTTTACTTTAATAAGGGGAAGTTCAGCAACCGCTGGTCCAGTATAACCAGGAAATTCCGGCATAGCTTTTCCTGTATTTGTATTTTGATCTTCCCGAACGCGTACATTAGGAATTAATTCCCCTTCAATCACATATTCAGCATTCGCAATTGCTTTTTCATCAATAGTCAAACATGAAACTAGTTCAACAGCTTCCTTTCTGATGGCTCCTGCAATACTCAATTCGTTAAAACCGAGTGGAGTTGTTGGCGGTTCAAAACATGCTCCAATTTCAATAGCCGGGTCAACGCCAATACTAATTGAAATAGGCAAAGGTTTGCCATGCTTTTCTGCTTTTTCACGAAATACCTCTAGATGGCGTCCTGGAACAAAGTACATGGACATTTCATCTTTACTTTGCAAACATAAACGGTGGATGGTAACATCTGAATCGCCTGTCTCTGAATCAGAAGCATAGCACATCCCCATCGTAATATATGGACCTGCATCTTCTTCTGTATTCGTTGGAGCAGGAATTAATTTTCTAATGTCAAAGCCTGGTTCATCTGCATAGTGAACAACTTCTTGGGCCCGAGCTTTATCATTTGAAATGGTGACTGGTGCAATCGGATTATTAGCGGCATCATTTAAGAGAAAGCCAAGACGTTCTGGCTTTGTATCAAGCAGTAGGCCGACTCTTTCACGGCTAGCTAAAAGTCCAATAATTACTCTTGCCTCTTCATGTCCCTTTACATTATTAAACATCATCGCTGGGCCACTTTGTGTAGGCCGTTTAACTGTTCCACCTGCCCCCACATGACGATATACACCTGATAATTCAGCATGTGGATTTACTTGTTCATTTGTCTCAATCAACTGACCTGGAATCGTTTTTAAAAGTTCTACTGCAGAACGTAAATCCGTTACTTTGATTTTTGTTGTAGACATTAAAACTTCCCCCTTGCATTTGTATAATCGGTAACCTATGAAATGTTTAGTTTCATGATAACCTTGCTATATGTAAATAGATTGGTTACAAATAATATCCTAAGGTGTATTTCGACTATACAGTCAACATATATATAAAATTTAATAGATTTTTTCTACAGGGATTTGCAACTGACAAAAATCAACGTTTTGGTCATTTTCGTAAAAAGTCGTATCTAATAAACAAGCATCTATAGCATCACCAACAATTTTATACTGATGATCATCAATCCATTGGATTAATGTTTTTAAAAACTCCGTATGATAAGGCATTCCGTATTTATACATACAAACATATTGTCCAGCAGGTAAAGTAATCAGGTTTTCAATATTAGCGTCTACAAAAGGTAATGAAGTATATATTCCTGCCCCCTTAAACACATCATCTTTTCTTAACTGGTCCTTTAAGATAACTGTGCCAAATCCCTCAGAAGGAAGCATCTCATGTTTACTTAGAACATTCCAAGCTTTCATCAATGTTAAATGTAATTCTTCTCGACATAACTCGTTTTCAAATGGAATAAACAATACCTTTCGTTCTGGTAGTTCTTCAATCATAGGCTTATCTAGTTCATATTTAAAATTCTTAGCTTCTCCATATTTCATTAATCTTTGTTGAATAAACTTACGCGTTTTTAGTAAATAATCAATTTCTTTATTAATAAATTCTTCGTGCAATTCTAAAAGTGAAATAGCTGTCGTAACATTTCTATTTCCAATATGGTGCTTAATACTATTAAGTTTGATACCAATAGATTTTAAAAAGCAAATTTCTCTTAGCAACGGAATTTGTTCTGCACTATAATATCTATATCCATTTTCATCAATACGGACAGGTTTGAATAACCCTATCTTATTGTAATAAATAAGTGTTTGCCTTGATATATTGTGAATAGCCGCCATTTCACTAATTGATAAATAATTTCCCACATCTATTCCCCCTCTACATGCTATAAAAATTTCAAATTAGTCTTTTACAAAATGATTTCACTTAAACACCTTTATTGAAAGCAGAATCATATTACACTACTATTATAGTTTTTAAAACAAGGCTCTCGGGCAAAAAGTTCAAGAAACTTATAGTAAATCTCTAAATTCTAAGCCTGCTAATACTGGTACTCTAAAATGAAGGGATATAAGAGTACTATAAAGCTCTTAATTACTTGTTCGCAGAAAAAAGTACTGTTTCTATGCCATTTTTTAAAACCAATTGTACTAAGGGAAACAGCTATCCTAAACCATGTCTGCATATAAAGTGCAAGTATGGAATTCAACAAGTGCGCTTCGCTCTCCAGATTCTATTAATTCATCTGAAAGTGCTCCGTCGCTTTTTTACGAAAAAAACGACTTTATTCACTCTAAAATTGAGAAAATTAATAAAAATATTTGTATAAGTATCTTCCTTCTTTAAGATATCATAAATAACTAGTTAGGGATTTTCATATAGACAATACTGAAATGAGGAAAATAAAAGTATAAATAATTTAGAACAGAACTATGTTTATTATCTAGCAACCTAACAAAATAAAAACCCTTGAATTTCGCAGTGAAATCCAAGGGTTTTCAGATAAGTATTGGGCTATTTTCCTTCTGGATAAGCTCATTATAAAAAATCAAGAAATTTTTGCACTCTATCTTCCCTATATGCCAATATCACTTGAAGTTCTTTTTCACTTATAGGCCAAGGGAAATATATTTAATTTCTAAAAATTCATCAAGTCCATGATGTCCGCCTTCACGTCCTAAACCACTTTCTTTAAATCCACCGAACGGAGCTTGAGCTGTTGAAGGAAGACCATCATTCAGCCCAACAATGCCGTATTCCAGATTTTCGGCAATTGATATTGCTTCTGAAATATGCTCAGAAAACACATACGCAGCAAGCCCATATGGAGAGTTGTTAGCTCGCTGTATGACCTCTTCATTTGTTTTAAACGTTGAAATAGGAGCAAGAGGTCCAAACGTTTCTTCTCTCATACAAAGCATACTATCATCAACATTACTAATGACGGTTGGTTGCATGAAGTTTTCTCCCTGTTCAGCACTTTGATCTCCGCCTAAAAGAAGAGCTGCCCCTTTATCCTTTGCATCTTGAATTTGGTAAGCGACTTTTTTGACTGCTTTTTCATCAATTAATGGGCCAATCTCTACTCCCTCTTCTAATCCATTTCCAACGCGCAGCTTTTCTACCCCTGCAACAAATGCTTCTGTAAACTCTTTTTCAACTGCTTCATGTACATAAATACGGTTTGTACATACGCATGTTTGGCCTGCGTTACGAAATTTTGAAGTAATTGCTCCTTCAACAGCTTTTTCAATATTAGCATGCTTTGTCACAATAAAAGGAGCATGTCCTCCAAGCTCAAGCGATACTTTTTTTACTGTATCTGCTGCACCACGCATAAGCAGTTTGCCAACTTCTGTAGATCCTGTGAATGAAATTTTACGAACCCGGCTGTCTTTCATCCACGTTTCTCCTATCTCAGCAGCATTTCCTGTTACAACATTAATAACTCCTTTTGGGATTCCTGCTTTTTCAGCAAGTTTCGCAAGCTTAAAAGCAGTTAAAGGTGTTTGTTCGGCTGGTTTGATTACAACTGTACACCCAGCAGCAAGCGCTGGTGCTACCTTACGAGTAATCATAGCCGCTGGAAAATTCCAAGGTGTAATCACTGCTACAACTCCAACAGGCTGCTTTTGCACAAAAAGACGCTTATTTCGTGCTGAAGCAGGGATTGTTTCCCCGTAAATTCGTTTTCCTTCTTCTGCATACCATGCTAAAAAACTATTGGCATATTTCACTTCTCCAATTGCTTCGTTAAGCGGTTTTCCCTGTTCCCTTGTCATCAGTTTTCCTATTTCTTTTTCTTCAGCCGCGATGGCTTCATACCATTTCATTAAAAGTGACGAGCGTTCTACAGCCGTTTTGTTTTTCCAAGTTGAAAATGCTTCATAAGCTCCAGCAACTGCTCTCTCTGCTTCTTTTTCTCCTCCGTTTGGAACAGTCGCAATTACTTCATTTGTAGCTGGATTGTTTACTTCAATATTCTCTTGAAGTGTAATCCATTCTCCGTCAATATATAAGCGCTCTTGAGTCATTAGTTTTTCCACACCCTTCTTTATCTTCTCATTCTATCTTTTACTCTAGCATATTTTCCTTTGTCTGACTTATTGAAATGCTCAGAATTTTTTCTACAAAAACTACTCTATCCCTCTTGTGTACTTCTGAATCTTTCTTATCGCTGAAGACTGGCTAATTCCAAGTTCTTCAGCTACTTTGTAAGAGGAGCCAAATTCTTCATATGCCTCTTGGATAAGACGGCATTCAAGCTCTTCTAATTTTTGGTGAAGAGATAAATGCGCGGACGTATATGTTTCTTGTTGAAGAAATGGAACATCTCTTATGGTAACAATACGTTCACTTGTCACAACAAGCCGCTCAACCATATTTTCAATTTCTCTTATATTTCCGGGCCATTCTCCTTTCAAAAAAGCTTCAAAGACTTTCGGAGAAAATTCCACATTTCGATTATATCGCTCATTAAAAACGGTTAAAAAATGATGAACAAGTGGAATGATCTCTTCTCTTCTCTCTCTCAAAGGCGGTATGTACAGTGGTATAACATTCAGCCGGTAATATAAGTCTCTTCTAAACGTACCCTTTTTCACCATTTCTTCTAAAGACTGATTTGTTGCTGCAACAATTCTTATATCAAGCTTTATTTCTTTTGTTCCTCCAATTGGACGCACTTTCTTTTCTTGTAATACGTGCAACAACTTGCTTTGTGCTGAAAGAGAAAGTTCTCCAACTTCATCAAGAAAAAGCGTGCCACAGTTCGCTTTCTCAATCAATCCTTTCTTTCCTTGCTTAAGCCCCCCTGTAAAAGCACCGCCTTCATAGCCAAAAAGCTCTGCTTCAATAAGCGTCTCGGGCAGCGCTGCGCAATTCACTTCATAGTAAGGTTTTGTCTTACGAGAACTCCTATCATGCATAAGGCGAGCAATTCTGCTTTTTCCGACTCCTGTTTCACCAAGAATAAGGATTGTTGTATCAACTACTGATACTCGTTCTATAAACTGAAACACTTTTTTCATTTTATCGCTATGAACAATAATTCCTGTTATGTCGCTCTGCGTTTGAACAAGCTCACGCTTGTAAAATTCAATTTGCTGCTCCATTTTATCAACTTGATGAGAAAGCTCCATTAAATCTGTTAAGTCTCTTGAATAGCTAATGACGCTTTTAAGTTTTCCATTTTTATAAAAAATAGGTCGTGCTCTTACATGAAGATAACGACTTTTATCTGTTTTTTGAACAATTTCTAAGGCCTGTTTACTTTCAATAACTTGAAGACTTGCTGAAGGGTAAAAAATCCCCTGCTCTTCTAGCTCCCTTACATGCTTTCCAACAAAATCTGATTTAGAGAGACCATAGTACTGTTCACAAGCTGAGTTCACCATAATGACCGTACCGTGTGCATCTGTTACAAAAATTTCATCAAAAGATGATTCAAAAATATCGTAAAGCTCTTCTGCTACCTGTTCATGATGATGGGTATGAAATGTCATCTTTTTTCCCCTTTTGCTCAATTCTTTTATCTTCATCATAGCATAAAGGGGAAAAAGGATTATAGACTTGTTTTAATATGAAAGCTCTTTGCTAGATGTACATTCTTTCAATAGCTCTTCCATTAGAGCTAACCCTTGTTCAAGCTGTTCATCTGTAATCACAAGTGGCATAAGAACACGCAATACATTCCCATATACTCCAGCGCTCAAAAGAAGCAAACCTCTTTCATTCGCTTTTTGAGCAATTTCTTTAGCAAGAAGAGCGTCGGGCTCTTTTGTTTTTGGATCTTTTACAAGCTCCATTGCACACATAGCACCTAGAGAACGAACGTCTCCGATACATTCAAATGTTTTCTGCCATGTTTTAAAACGGTTTGTTACAGTTTCACCAAGCTTAACAGCTCTGTCATTCAACTGTTCCTCTTCAATAATATCAAGCACAGCAAGAGCAGCTTTACAACCAAGCGGGCTTCCGCAATAGGTTCCTCCAAGTTCTCCAGGGGCAGCTGTATCCATTACTTCACTTCGTCCTATTACTCCACTGAGCGGTACACCTGCTGCCAAAGATTTTGAAACTGTGATTAAGTCTGGCTCAACGTCAAAATGCTCAATGGCAAACGTTTTTCCTGTGCGTGCAAACCCTGTTTGAATTTCATCTGCTACGAACAGTATTCCATGCTCCTTACAAAATGCAGCAATCTCTTTAACAAACTTTTTAGACGGGACAATAAAACCACCTTCACCTTGAACAGGCTCCATTACAACTGCAGCTACTGTCTCTGGAGCTACTTCATACAATACAAACTTTTTGAATTCATCAATAATAAAATCTGTATACTGCTCTTCTGTCATTCCTTCAGGACGACGATATTCATATGGATAAGGTGCTTTATACACTTCAGGTGCAAAAGGACCAAATCCGTATTTATAAGGCTTTACTTTTCCTGTCATCGTCATCGTCATCAATGTTCTGCCATGAAAGCCGCGTGTAAAGGAGATTACTCCTTGGCGCTTCGTATATTTACGAGCAATTTTCACTGCATTTTCCACAGCTTCTGCTCCACTATTTAAAAACATTACCTTTTTTTCAAAACTTCCTGGGGCAAGGCTTGCTAACTTTTCCGCTAATTCAATATATGACTCATACATCATCACATTAAATCCTGTATGAATAAAATCATCAATTTGTTTGTGCAAGGCTTCTGTCACTTTTGGATGACTATGGCCAACGTTAATTGTGCCAATCGCTCCTGCAAAATCAATAAATGTATTGCCATCTACGTCTGTAACAAGAGCTCCCTCTGCTTTTTGAGCAAATGCCTTATTCCCATAACTAACGCCTTTTGGGACAATAGCTTCTCTTCGTTTTAATAGCTGTTCTGATTTCTTATATTCTTTGCTCATTGCAATCTCTCCTCTAAATAAAGTCTTCCCTCTCTTATAATGCAAGTTCCGTGCCAACTTTTAAAAAGACGATAAGAAAAGACTTTTATTCTCTGCTCTGTGCATACGTTAAGTCAAAAAAGACTCAATAAGTCTTTCTTGACTTAGTTCCTATATATCGTTTAAGTTTGCATAGTATGATTGAAATTTACAAACCGATTACTTTTTCATTACCGTTTGCTTATAATCATCAAATTTGATAACAAACGAGTATTTTTTTTGTATACTTTTAATGAATGGTGATTTGGGAGGGATAAAGATTGAAAAAAGAAGAAACCATTTCACTTTCCACTTATGACCCAGCGTGGCCGAAGCTCTTCCATTATGAAAAGCATCGAATCAAAAAAGCGTTAGGTATGGACTTATGTGATATAGAACATGTAGGAAGTACTGCTGTTGAAGGGATGATTGCAAGACCTGTTATCGATATTCAAGCAGGCATGTATTCTTTACGACTGACAGAGCCACTCTATCATAAATTAGAAAGTCTTGATTACACATTAACTGAAGAAATAGAAAATGAAAGATTGCTTTTTACAAAACGAACAAACCTTTCGATTAACTTACATATTGTTCTTTATGATGGAGAGCGGTGGAGAAACGGACTACTTTGGCGCGACTACTTACGCAGCACACCTAAGATTGCCCAAAACTTCGGCAGCTTTAAACATGGCCTTGTAAGAAATGGGGTTCACGATCTTCAAGAATATATTAGTCAAAAGCTTTCTTTTATTAACAACGTTATAAACTACTCAAACCAAAAAAAAGGCTGGGGATGAAGTTCCCGAGCCTTTTAAGGTAGGTTGTGAATTACCCCTATATAATGTACAACAAGCGCAGATGAAATTAAAATAACCACGTTCAGTAAAAAACCTAAAAGTGACAGTGTGCTTTTTCGGCGCTTTAAAAATAAACTAATGAAACCAAGTCCTCCTCCAATAAATAAGAATGGAAGAAGAAGCTCTAAATACATCTTTTGCGTTAAAATGGTCACATTAGCTAAAATCAATCCTAAAAAACCGATTCCAAACGATATTAACCCAATAAGGGGTTCTTCATGATTTCGCTTTGTTCTTATTCCCATTGCCAAAGTTCCACCTCACCTAGTTCTAATCCTTTTACATGCTTATTATCCTTTAGCTTCAAAATTTCTTTTGTTGGGCCTGTCATAACAATACCATATGTTTTGATGCCGTTTTTATTGACATAAGCTAAGCGTTCTTTTAAATGCAAGTCCCGCGATTTTGCTATTTTTTCAGACCACTTTTCATTTTCAGTAAGCTCTTTTAAAATTTGATGAAATTCCTCTGTTGTCATTTTCTTTGGATTTTCAATTCCATTTTGAACAGGATAACCCATTGGTGTTACCACAACGCCATTTTTATCTTTTTGTTCTTTTTCATATCCTGTATCAATAGCATACCATAATGTTTTATGATCTATATTCCCTAGCAGATTTTCCACATCACTTGGATCATATAATTTGTCAAACGACACGTAAGCCTCTGCAACCGTTCCTTCTGGTAGCTGACTTAAACGCTGCCACTCTTTTTCAGATGAAGGAAACGGGCTCACGCTCGGATGATGGATTTTTAAGTCTTTCACTTTCTGAGAAGAAGAAAAAGAATCGCTTAAATAATTATGATCCACGTTTTCAAGGTTACTAAACCATAAATTGAGTCCTTTATCCCCAATCCGTGTCTGTTCTGTTCCAACTTGTTTCCACATATCAAGATTGGCACTTAAGGTAAAAAGACCAACTTGCTCATGAAACTTATTGCGATCAACTTGTACGTTGGGCTCTGTGACCATTACCGTATCTGAGGCAACGTCCAAAAAGCGATTTGCCATATTTTGTTCTTCTCCGTATCCGTAAAAGATATACGTTAAAAGCGTCCCAGCAGGTAAGATAGAAAGAAGCAATACACTTCCAAGCAAAGCCGCTTTAATTACAGCTTTTCTTCTTCCTAAGTTGATTAATTTCAACTTTTTCTCTTCCGATAATCCTTGTTCTTCCATATTCGGTTCAAATTCTTCATCAAGAAAATCTTGATAAACCTCAAACTTTTCTAAGTCTTGCTCGAGCTCCTCTTCCTCAGCTTGAGAAAGCTTTCCTTCTTTATAGAGCTCTAGCTTCTTGCGAAATTCATTATCCAATGTCATCATCCTTTTCCTTTAACTTGCGCAGTTTCCGTCGTGCTCGAAACAAAATACTTTTGTAGTTCGCAAGCGATACACCCATCTCATCTGCTGCTTCCTGATATGTAAGTTCTCTTACATCTGATAGCAAGACAGCTTGTCTATATTTAGGAGATAGTTCGTCCATAGCGTTAAAAACATTTTGAACCGAATCTTTTGTAAGCACCTGTTTTTCCACTTGATCGTTCGATTGAACAGTACGAAAAAATTCATCGTCAACAACAGATACACGTTTATGTTTCCTTAAGAAATCAATCCACACGTTATGCGCAACTCTAAATAGCCAGGCTTTTATATTGGTTGTCTCATCTTTATCAACATGTAAGTAAGCACGATAAAATACTTCCTGCACTAAATCCTCACTTATATAATGGTCTTTACTTAACGAAAGGAGGTATCGATACACATCTGTTACATATTGCCTATATAAGTCTTCTAACGTTTGTTCATCCATTGTATTTTCCCTTTCTATAACCTCCACCCGTTTATTCCGTTTACAAAACGAATCGAGGCAGCAAAAAGTTGCACCTTAATTTCTGGTTTTACATTGTTTTATTAAAAAAGTCAAATTCTCTTTTCATACGTTTAATGGATGTAAAGGTTTCAAGAACGTCAAAAAATAGGTAAAACTCCCCCTTTGATGCGTCTTTTAGAGGGGCTTTACCTTTTCATTTTAAACTTTAAAAAAGTCGCTCTGGTAGCTTGTCAACAGATTCAATTAGCGCATTAAGTCTTCCTTCAATTCTATGAAGCAAATAGATGCTCACAGCAATTGGAAAGCCAACTTCTGATGCAATTGAAATAAATTGGTCCATTTTATATCCCCCTATTCTAACGTAAATGTACTAGAATTTCACCTCTTTTATAAAAAAAGACCAAGCGTGCTAATATGTTTTTAGCAGCGCTTGGCGTTTTCTTTAAACGATAAGCTCTGTTACTTCTCGACTCACAATTTGAGCTCCTTTTACCTCTTTAAAATCTCCACCTTGTGAACTAAATATGTTCTGTAAAATAAGTTCCTCCATCACTGCTTTAATCTCGGCTTCTGTCACATTTTCTCTAGGATGCTGCAAAGAGATACTTACTGATTTTCCACTTTCATTTAAAAACTGCATACTTAGCGTTTTCTCCATTATTGTTCCCCCTTATTATTCAACAATAAAATGAACGTCATTTTGTTCTACTCTTTCAAGTGGAAGCGATTGTAAGGAAGCAAGAGCATTCGCTGCTTTGTACAACTGATCTTCGGTGCTGCTAGCTTTTGTGTTGTACGTTTTAAAAGCATAAACCGGATTTCCTTTCTCATTTGTCCCTTCCAAAAATACGAGTCGAAGCTTGCGTGTTTGTAAGATTGTATTTGCCATCTTTATCCCTCCTTTCACTCTTTTTATACAAAGTAACAACAAAAAAAGGGTAGTCATTTTTTTATGACTACCCTTTTTTATCGTTTATATAGCTTTTCTTCTTGTAAACCGTTCATACTCATAAAACAAGTAGTGAAGAGGCTTGTTGTTTAAGTCTTCAAAACCAGCCGTAGCATAGATTGCATATGCATTATACTCCATCCCCATCACCTGTTCCCCTTGTAAAAGAGGATGTTCTGCTATCACCCATTGAGCGCCAGATAGAGATTCGATCACAACTTCCCCAAAGTACACAAACATCATTTCCTCAAACTCTTCTTTTGACGTTTGAAAGATGGACCATTTTTCTTTTTTCTCTATCTCTCTATATAAAAGTTCGATATCAAGCAAACTTTCTGCCGTATAATCTAGAGGAAAACCTTCAATACTATCACAAATTGCCGTAAGTTTGGCAAGATGACCTTTACGCTTTTCATAAAAAAAGACATTTGCTGCAAAGTTAGTCAATCTAACGCCTCCTTAACTTTACCATTGAGTAAAGTGTATCATAAAGAGGCTTTGTCCTTTATACAAAAAAGGTGGTGAACCATCCTATCCTTGCCAATTTGCTACTTCCGCTTCATTTTGAATAATCTCTTGTTCTTCTTTGTATGTGTAAAAGATAACGTTTCTTTCTTCTTCAGAAAATCCAGCTGAATGAAGAAAATAAAGATCCTTTCCTATTTCACGAACAAGACATTCAACCATGACATAAAAATGGGGAAGCTGGTTGTCTTCCAAATATTTAAAGTAATTTAAAACTTCTTGTTCCCTCTCCAAATTTTGGTTTTCCTCGTATTTCTTAACATCTTCTATGTATGAAAAAGTTTCTAAAACCCATTTCTTTATGTGATCTAAAAACTGTTCCTGATTAAAAGAAGGAACTGATTCTTGTCCTATTGTAGCAAGCGAATGAAAAACTTCTTCATGCGCCCGGGCAAGCTGTTCGCTGCACTCCACTAACCACGGCATATCATAAGCAATCTGCAGTAAGCGTATCAATTTTTTTCTCTCCTTTACATTTTTATCGTGCATGCTTAACAGGTTATATTCTTATATTATTCAACAAGTCAATATAAAAATCCTATATAAATATTGCTAAAGTTACTTTATTTAAAACAAACCTTCTCTTTTTTACTCTATAACCCTTTATTACCTTTCGTAAAACTTTATGTAGTGGGAAGTATAAAAAAGAAGAAGAATTTATATAAAACTGCTCTTTCAAGAAAGAAAGGAGCGAAAAAATAAATGAGCAAGAAAATTGCTGTTTATCTTGTTATATTTTCTATATTTCTAACTGGATTTTCAGATTCTTTCACATCCTCAAATAAGAATGTGGAAGTTTTCGATCTTACCCAAAGTAAAGTTGTTAAGATTACACCAACAAATAAGGTACTGCAAAAAGAGGCAGAAAAAAGCATCCGTTCCATAACTTTATTAAGTAAAAAAGTAAGCCCGCTTCCTCGAAAAGGAGCATTAGTGCGGATTCCCCTTGACCCTGCTGTTTCCATTAAAAATGAATGGATGGACGACCTTGTTGATGAAGTTATTATTATTTTTGGCGAGCGTGAAAAACCGCTCCTTATGGTATTTACTGATGAAAATCGGACCCTTTTCTTTGAATTCAACTATAATCCTAAAGAAATTCGAACTTTGTTAAAATAAGCCCGTGTTATGGCACGGGCTTTTTCTTTAAGAGAGAAGCGTAGGCTCATACACTTGATTTACTAAATACTGCCCAATAGCGAACGAGGCTTTTCTCCCATAGTATGGTATTTGCACAACATGAGCAGAACACTCCCCATTAATGAAGAAGAAGCCATCTCGGAACTGGTCGTCTGTTATAACAACAGCTTGATCCTGCTCTGTAAAATGCGGTATAAGATCTTCTCTAGCAATGGAAGGAATAACGGTTTGCACCTGTTCTAAGAAATACTCTTCGGAGCCTACATCCTTCATCGCTTTTTTATATGTTCCAAGCATGCTTTTGTAAGAAGAAACTTTTCTGATACTTGATATATTCGAAATAAACTCTTTTATATTTCCTTTACCGTGACCCTCGTTTATGGAAGAACCAACTTCCATTCCGCCGTTAAGCGTCGGAGCTACATAAATATTTACAAAAGGGACAAGGGCAGATGGCACAGGTGACACAATGTGCTGGAGTTTCGCTTCTTTAACAGAATAGTACTGTCTTTGTAACGGGAACTTCTCTATATCTGTATAGTAGTCGCTTAATTTTGCAACTTTATCACTTTGAGATTCTTCACAATTAATATATTTTTTGGCATAGTACGCTCCATTGTTCGTTTCTACTACAACCGATTTCTTCCCTTCCACAATACTTTTTACTTTTTCATCATATCGTATTTCCGCTCCACTTTCTGTTACCTCTTGTAAAAGTGCTGAGGCAACTTTTTTATACTCAACAATGCCTGCAGATGGAAGATAAAGGGCGCCTACACCAAGTGCAAAAGGTTCTCGTTCGAAAAGCTCCTCTTGTGAAAGAACCGTACTATTTTCATCATTTCTTTGTAAAAAGTGAAGAAGTTCTACTTCCTTTTCGTCTTTTGCTACAATAAGCTTGCCACATTTTTTATAAGGAATGCTGTGCTGATCACAAAATCGGTATAACTCTTCATGCCCTTGTTTCACGAGATTTTGTTCTACCGTATTTTTGCCCGCATAGATTTCTGTATCAATCATGTTATTTTCCGAGTAAGCTTCCTCAGTACTTTGAGCCAGAATCAAGACACGCGCTCCTTCTTCTCTTTCATGAAACGCTTTCGCTGCTGAAAGTCCCGTTAAATTGCTACCGACAATAACCATATCATACATACATCTCATCCCTTTCCATCCCTTGATTACGTTTTTCTTCCTTCTATCTTAGCATGATTCAATTTAAAACCCTATGAAACTACTCTTTCAAACTGTTTATATTCTTCCACCGATAAACGCTAAGAACAAAGCCGATGAAGGACGCATTAATCATAAATGAGATAACACCATAGCTAACAAATGGTACAGAAACGTTTAGAAACGGTACTTTTCCCATTCCCATAAGCAGACCCCATCCACAGGTCACCCCATACAGGAGAATAACGCCTAGTGTTAAAGCTCGTCCAAACGGTTCCCTTGTTCCAATGAATGTTCGGTACATTCGAAAAAGCAGAAAGCTCATAAGAAATAATAAGAATAGACTAAAAAGCCACCCATACATATACGTAAGAGGTACAAAGATTAAATCAACATAATATTTTGTATTGAGTTCTACTGTTGAAGGTAAAACTCCATTTCCAAACCAGCCTGCTCTGCTTAATAAATAAAACGATTCTGAAAAAAGCTGGTATGGTTTTTCTCTCCACAAGTCTATAATCTTTGGTAACGTTGTACCTCTTAGTAAGGATGCAGCATAAGCTGACAAAATCAACACAACAAACCATATAGAAAGATGGCTTCCCTTCCTTTTCCACTTCCCTGCTCCTGCTAAACATAAGGCAAGAAGGACATAAAGAAGAGAAGGTCCATAATACCCCATCCTAATAAACATAAAAAACGGAAACACAAGTAAAAAACTTGATGCTAAAAAAGACATCTTGTTCCGTACCGTAAATGAAGCCCATGAAAGAAGAAAAAAAGGAAATGTTATATAAGCACTTAAAAAAACAGGACCAATACTAACAAAAGTTCGACTTCCTTTTATGGTACCAAAAAAATGCATATAAAGAAGGAATGCACATCCTGCTATATAAAAGAACAACCCTTTATTTTTCAGTTTTTCATAGTTAAAAAACATAAGCAATCCAACAATACATACGCTAATTGAAACACCTATACTGTGCATTTTGAGCATATCTGATGAGGAAACTTTCGTAAAAAGAATAGGAGTTAGGAAACTTAGTGCTATGAAGGAAATCATCGTTAAAAGAGCAAACCAATCTACAATAGGTCGATGCAGTTTATTCATCTTTTTCCCAATTTGAGCTGGACTCCCCATTTGTTCAATTGTTTTCTTTTCTGCTTCCTCCTTCGTCATTCCTTCTTCTTCCCATAAGGAAGAAAGCTCTCTCATATGTTGATAGAGCTCTAGTCGAACGACTTTTTTCGCTTCCTTAGAACGAATATGAGCTGTAACCCGATTTAAAAAAGCTTCTTTCATATCCATTGATTACTCTCCCAAACTCCAACTTTGGCTAAAAGTCTTCACTTCTTTTCTCATATCGCTTGCTTTTCCTAACACTTTCGCTCCTGTTTCTGTTAACTTGTAATATTTTCGCTCAGCTTTCCATTCACCTACAATCCAACGTTTATTCTCAAGTTCGTGAAGAAATGTATACATCATCCCTTCTTTCCCTTCAAACGCAAAAAGAGCTTGCGACTTTAAGGCAGTTAAAATTTCCATTCCGGTTTTTTCTGTTCTCACAAGTTGTAACACAGCGAAAAGTATCTTATTTTTTTCACTATCCCCTCCATTTATGGAAGAAGAAATAGCACGACGGTGCCGATCTGTAAACTGTAAATCTTTAAAAACCGTATTCTTCATCGCTTTTTTTAAGGATGCTAATTTTTCGTCCATTGTTCTGCCTCCTTTAATTCATCTTTTAAAAGCTCTTTTGCTCTTCTAAGGCGTGTTTTCACCGTATTTTGCTTAATACCAATAAGCTCTTCAATTTGTTTTAGCGACATTTCTTCAAAATAGAAAAGGTAAATAACTTCCCTATATTTTATAGGTAGATTCATGACAACACTTACTAAACTTGCATCTTCACTTTTTTGGATTACTTCTTCTTCAACACTTTTTTGCTTAGGAGAAGAAAAAAGCGAGAGTTTTTCAGATACCATAACTTTTCGGTAGTGCCAGCTTTTAAAATAATCTTTACAGTGATTAATCGCAATCCTCCATAGCCATGTTTTCATTTTAGCTTGCCCTTTATATGTAGGAAGTGCTTTGTAGCACTTTACGAAAATTTCTTGCGTCAAGTCTTCTGCAATTTCTCGACTTTTCACATATGAATACACAAGCTGCAGCACATCTTGGCCATAATCAATCATGAGTTCTTGAAGTACTTCATCACACTGATCCTCTTGGATTAGTTTTTCGAGTGCAACCTCACTCATTCTGACACCCCCTTCTTCTCTTTTCATTTGACGAACTCCCCTCTCTAAAAGTTTGGTTTTTTAACTTATGTTTTTATGGACATACTAATGCTATATGTATAAAAGGAGAGATTAGATGAGTCAATACTCCGGTTTAATTGTTTCAGGACACTATGTTAGAGAAGAAAATATGTTTTATATTCGAGCGATTAACGATATTTTTCATTCTTCATCTTATACAAAGGATGAACTGAACTTTTTTTATGAACAAATAAAAAAAGGTGGCTTCCTCAATTTTAAAGACCCTGCTCCTCTTTCACATACTGAACAACATATGCTTCTTAATGATTTAAAAGAGATTAGCCATCTATACTCCCTTTAGCTATTTTCTTAGAAAGCTTTTATAATTTCTACCCTTTTTGCCTATTTTTTCAAAAACACCTTTACCTTTTTCTGATTTTTCTATATAATTACATCGTTAAGAAAAAAATTCCAAGGAGGTCGACATTTATGAAAAAGTTTATGCATACTCTTAGTTGCTGCCGTTTTTCTCTATTGCATCCGACCTTCCGTGGAGTGAAATAAGTTTTATTCTTTTCACATTCTACGCCACAGGACGGATGATGTTCTGTGGCTTTATTATGTTTAAAGCCATGAGTATTCTCGTGGCTTTTTACTTTGAAAGGAGGTGAAAAGAATGACGCTCAACTTAATATTTTTTACCATTTCATTTAAAAAGCGGAAGTATACAAACGAAGAAATCGAATACAACGAGTTTGTAGAAAAGATTATGAAAGAACAGCACGATAAGATTATTAACTATTACTATCACAACTAATAAATCCATTTTGAAAGGTGATGATATGTATGAAAAGAAGGACGATATGGAAAATAAATCAAATCAAGCACTATATAGATATTGACTCAACATAGCCTTTTTTAGAAACGGTATGCTGGACGAATTCAGAAAATAAAGTAAACTATACTAATAGACTTTTATTTTTGGGTAGGAGGAACAGCAATGAATACCGTTATTTCGCTAGACAACATTTCATGGATCAGACAAAAGCAGCCGATTATTAAAAATGTGTGCTGGACAATACAGGAAGGTGAACATTGGGCACTTGTTGGTCGAAACGGTTCTGGGAAAACGACACTTTTAAATATGATTAACGGCTATCTTTGGCCAACAAAAGGAAGCATTTCTGTTCTTGGAGAAACGTTTGGTCACGTTAATTTACAAGAGCTTCGCAAGCATATTGGAATTGTTAGCTCCTCTCTTAGCGAACGATTTTCTTCAACAGTGCTCTGTGAGGAAGTTATTGTAAGCGGGAAATTCGCTTCTATTGGATTATATGACCAAACAGAAAAGGCAGATTTCGAAAAAGCGGCTGAGCTTATGAAGATGCTTGGAATCAAAGGTCTAGCAGCGCGAGAATATGGTATCTGCTCACAAGGGGAAAAACAAAAGGTGCTTATTGCACGAGCTCTTATGGCAAATCCCAAGCTTCTCATTCTTGATGAGCCATGCAATGGCCTTGATTTACTTTCACGTGAAGCATTTTTAGAAAGTATTGAAACACTGGCACGCCTTGAGGATGGTCCAACCTTAATTTATGTAACACATCATATCGAAGAAATTTTACCTGTTTTTAATAAAACCTGTTTATTAAAAGACGGAGAGGTCTATGCTCAAGGAAAGAAGGAAGAGCTTTTAACCTCTAAAACGTTATCAACCTTTTTCAACGTTCCTCTTGAAGCTCAAACAGAAAACGGAAGAACCTACGTTAAAATTCTTCAACAAGAAAAGCGCTAAACAATTATGTTTAGCGCTTTTTCCATGCTCCATATTTTTTCTTGAAGTTTTCTTCAAAAGAAGAAGCTTTTTGAATATGATGAACCCCTCGATGTAAAAGCGGTTTATCAAATTCTTTATTAATATCTTCAACAACATCTAAAATTTCTTCGTCTTGAATTTCATTCTCGTATGTAAACAAGCTAAGCTGTTTTAATGATTGCTCTTTTTCTTCAACCCGAAGAGCTGTTATACCAAGAAGACGTACAGGAGAACCGCTCCAGTGTTTGTCAAACAAAGAAGAAGCAACTTGAAAAATCTCTTCTTTTTCTTCAATTGGATTCATCAATTGCTGACTTCTTGTTACAGTTTGGAAATTGGCGTACCGTATCGTAATTTGGATATCATCTGTTACCGTATTTCTCAATTTCATTCGTTTGCTAACCGTTTGAGACAAGCTACTTAACGTGTTTAATAGGAGGTCATCATCGTCACTATTAAAGGCTAGCGTTGTTGAATTTCCTATGCTTTTTACCGTTGCTGCAGCATCAGGATCAACAGGGCGTTCATCTATTCCATTCGCACGCTTTTTTAGATGTGGTCCTAGAACACCAAGTAAAGAAGATAACTTCCTCTCTTCTTCCCCAGCCAGGTCTCCTATCGTTTGAATACCAATACTGTGAAGCTTCTCAGCCGTTTTTTTACCAATTCCGTGCATTTCATGTACCGTCTTTGGCCACAGCTCTTTTTGAACATCTCTTTTTCGTAAAATAGTAATGCCAAGCGGTTTTTTAAAATCAGAAGCCGTTTTTGCTAAAAATTTGTTCGGTGCAATTCCGATTGAAACAGGCAAATTATATTTTTGTAAAATGTCTCTTCTAATTCTTTCAGCAATTTCAACAGGCGTACCAAGCTCATGGCAGTTCGTAATGTCTAAGTACCCTTCATCAATTGAAGCAGGTTCAAGCAACGAGCTTATCGTTGATAAATAGGTGAAAAGGTTTAGGGATGCTTCTCGGTACAAAGAAAAGTTAGGTGTGCAAACAGCAAGCTCTGGACATTTCCTCCTTGCCTCCCACAAAGGCATTGTTGTATAAATTCCATATTTTCTCGCTTCATAATTGCACGTTAAAATAATTCCTCTTCGCTTCGTTCCTGCTACTGCAACTGGTTTGTTTCTCAAAGATGGATTGTTCGCAATTTCAACAGAGGCGAAAAAAGCATTTGCATCAATATGTAAAATAACGCGTCCCTTTTTTGGATACATCGATTTCATGAGCATCTTCCTTTAATATCGCTTTCCCTTTATCTTACCAAAAGAACATACGTTCCTCAATAGATATAAAAAAAATGATGAACCCATATAGGGCTCATCATTTTTCAAACTACACGAACAGTTTCTTCTGTTGCTAATTTTACATTTCCAGCTAAAGCTCTTGAAATCATACATGACTCTTCTGCTTTATGTGCTAGACGATGGGCTTTCTCAACTTGAAGAGGAGTTGATTCCGCTTTTAATGTAATAACAGGCTTATGCGTTATACTTTCATATGTAAAGATGTTGTTTGTAACATCTACAACAGCATCTGAATGAAGAGTTAAACTCTCTACTCCAATATCTGCTCTCTCAAGCATAGCAGCAAGTGTTATCACGTAACACGTTGCAGCTGCTCCAAGCAGCATTTCATCAGGATTTGTCCCAACTCCAGGGCCGCCCATTTCTCTTGGAATCGAAATAGAAGACTTTAAATTCCCTGCTTCAATATGCCCGTCGCTGTTTCTTCCTCCATTCCAAACGGCTTCTAATTGAAAAGGATGTTTAGCCATTGTAATTCCTCCTTCTAAATGTTTGACTTTGTCACTATAGCACACATTACGAAAGACGCGTACTTTTATGCTCTTTGTTTTTCCTTATCTTTTTTTGTATATAAGCGATAACTAAAAGAAGCAATGGAAGCATTTGAGGCACAATATGAATCATAATAATATTATGTCCTGTTCCTTCTTTAATGTGTTCAGGATAGCTGCTTGCAATTGACATTGAAAGGAGGAGAAGTAAAATGCCGAATGGATATGTGAGCTTTTTATAGTCTTTAAATTTAAATAATTCTGCAGTGCCAATTAAAACAGCGTAAAAGAAAATACTAATTTTAAAGAATCCACCAAGAATAAGATAAACCATAAAAAACACATCAAGACGCTCTAAAAAATTAGCTACTTCAATTCTTTGAATTGTTCCGAGTAAGGGAAACTGAGAGCGCTCAAAAAGATCTAACCCAAGTACAGATATGTTAATCACCATTGTAAGCGTTAAGTTAATTCCGCTTAATAAAATAGCCGAAATTCCTGCTATTGTACTTTTAGACTTATCCTTTAAATAAGGAAGAAGCATTAAAAACACAACCATTTCGCTAAACGGAAAGTAGATTGTTGACGTTACTAACGTTTTCAATACAGGTTTCCAGCCATTTTCAAGAATTGGTTTTAAATTACTTAAATCAACGAGACCGGACGCAATGATTAAAATAAAACCAGGTATAGCTAATAAATAAAGAAGGGCGAAAAACAGCTCACCTGTTCTAGCAATAACTTCAAACCCTTTATAAACGGCATATACCATCGTCATCATCATTAACGTACTAATGATAAATAAAGGGGTATCTACGTATGAGAATGCAATAAGAAACTCTCCGAAATCACGCAGTACGCGTGCAGATATATAAAGAAAATAGACGAGATACATCACAGCTACAATACGTCCTAGAAATGGACCAAGAATTTTTTGAACATAGCTTGTTAGAGGTTCATCGGGATAATATTTGTACAGGCGATCGTAGAGAAAAAAAAGACATATCCCACTAAGCATCCCTAGCAAAACAGCAATCCACGCATCCCTGTCAGCCCCTCCGCCAAGACCAACGACAAGAGCGCTCCCATGTTCGAAAAAGATAATAAGAAAGAACAATTGCTTTGTACTGATTTTAATATTTTCCACGTTATTCACACTTTCTGTTACCGATTAGGATTAGAAAGGAACGGCTGATTACGAAGACCTGTCCTACGGATAAAGGCTTTGACGTTTACCTCCACATCTACTTCGGTAAATCCTTTTACATTCCAATCATCTTTCACTTCTTTCCACTTTTTTGGACTATGTTCATAAATCGTTCTTCCAAACCCAAAGATGTCACTTTTGTCCTTTTTTGCTCTTTTTACTGTTTTCATCACTTCTTGTTCAATTCGCTTCTCCCATAATCTTTCGATTTTTTGGATAGTCTGTGGATCTCTTAAATCAACAGAAACATTAACTCCATTAATGTTTCCTTCTGTTTCGATATTCATCAAAATAATAGGGCGTCCATGCTGCCATTTGACATTAAGTTTTGATTTTGCTCTTATTGTTTGTAGTGCAATTGCTTTTTTATGCCTTTCCCAGTCTATGCTATCTACAATATCTTTCACTTTATTTGTTGACCACAAAATTCCGTGCACATTGTCTCCTTTTACCCAATCAATGAGTTTTCCTTCTCTAAAAATAGCAATGCCGCTTGCTTCTATCTTTCCCTTTGGATCACTTCCTTGGATGCTTTCTTGCATTGAACCTTCTTCTGCACTACCTTGAATCGAAATACCGTTAATAATAGGTTCTTTTCCATGAGAAGTGATTTTTTGCAAAACTTCATCAACATTTACTTTTATATTCTGTCCTCCATTGTCTTCCGCATTTTCAAGCAGTTTGTTTACATAAACGGCTGGAATTCGATCAATAGGCGTTAAGTTTTTAATTACGTTCTCAGCACTTGTACCTTTTGCAATTACAATTGTAGCAGTTTCCCTTAGTTGATCACTTCGTTCAATAAAATCAAATAGTTCATATAGTCCTTTTGTTCTTGCTAATTCTTCATCAATGACAATTAAGTTTGTGTGAGCATAGTATAAATTCCGTGACATTTTGCTTGTAACGTGTCTACTAGCTTCAAATGGATTAACTGCTGTACTAGACATAATCGTCACAGGGGCATCTTGAACACTTGCTTGTTGTCCACCTGCAACGCTTCCTGGATTCACAACCTGTAGCGAAACTTTATATTTGTTTCCATTTTTATCTTTACTAATTCCAACTGCTGTAACAAAAGCTAAATCAGACATTTCTTTACTGCTCCAACAACCTGATAAAAAAAAACAACATAAAAGAATCATAAAAGCCCGTATACTATGTTTCATCTTGATTTTCCTCCTCTTCTGTTGGAGGATGTGGACTTTGATTTCTTCCTTGTCTTTTAACATTATCTTCATTTATAAGCGCGGGTCTACGATCAAGTGACCAAAAAGGAGCTCGAATAAACGTATCTCTTAGACCTTGAAAATCGAGTGGGGAAAGAGGAGACATATAAGGGACACCAAACGACCGCAAACTACATAAATGAACAACCATTATAATTAATCCTAGGAAAATGCCATAGAACCCAAACGCAGCTGCACAAACCATTAAAGCAAAGCGAATAACACGCGCTGAAATAGCAATTGAAAAAGACGGAGTAGCAAAGCTCGCAATTGCTGTTAACGAAACAATAATAATCATAGCTGGAGATACAAGCCCAGCTTGAACAGCTGCTTGTCCAATAACAAGTGCTCCTACAATAGAGACAGCTTGTCCGACTGCCCTTGGCATTCGAACTCCTGCTTCTCGTAAAATCTCAAAAGTCACTTCCATAATCACGGCTTCTACAAATGAGGGAAATGGAACAACTTCTCGCTGTGCTGCAATCGAAAAAGCAAGCTGAGTTGGAATCATTTCTTGGTGAAATGTGGTTGCTGCTATATAACTTGATGGCGCAATTAAAGAAATGAAAAAAATCATAATGCGCAAGAAGCGCAACCCTGAACTAATATCAAACCGAGTATAGTAATCATCAGGAGACTGAAAAAATTGAATGAATAAAGCTGGCACAACAAGAGCGAACGGCGTGCCGTCTACAAGAATAGCTACTCTACCCTCAAGCAAATTGGCTGCTACAACATCAGGACGCTCTGTATGATAAACGGTCGGAAATGTTGTAAATGTTTCATCTTCAATAAGCTCTTCAATATTTCCCGACTCTAAAATGCTACCAACATCAATTCCTGAAATCCGGTCTCTTACTTCCTGAACAATTTTATCTTTTGCAATTCCATTGATGTAGAGAATGCTCACATCTGTTTGAGTTGCTTTTCCAAGCTTTTTTGTTTCCATTCTAAAATCCGTATTTTTAATTCTTCTTCGGAGTAGCGCTGTATTTGTACGAATTGATTCTGTAAAACCATCTTTTGGTCCTCTAATGGAAACTTGCGTCTGTGGCTCCTCAATAGCTCTTTGTTCTCCCCCTCTAGCGCTTCCTGAGAGTGCTTGAGGATACCCATCAACTAAAACAATGGTTTCTCCATCTACTAAAGACTGAAATAGCGTTTCCCAATCCAACACTATCTTCACATCATCAAGAGCTACCACTTTCGTTTGCAAAAGTTGAATAGGATTCCACTCCTTAAAATAGCGTTCAATATTAGGCTCCTCAAGCAGCAACTTAAGGAGAGAATCATTAATAATACTCGCCTCAACTAGTCCATCAATAAAAACAATGGCAGATGGAATTTGTTCGTTATAACCAATTGAAAATTCTCTTACAATAACGTCTGAGCTATATCCAACTTCTTCCTTTATTCTTTTAATATTACATGTTAAATCACGCTGAAGAAGTTCTGCTGGAGATTTCTCTTCATGGGTGTCATCTGACTTGCTGTCTTCTTTCTTTTTTCGTTTCTTAAAAAACATGGCAGAGACCTACCTTTTTTTATCCATTTTCTGCAGAAAAGAGCACAATTATGCATTCATCTGTATAAAGAGAACTTCAAATGAAAAAAGTAAAAAAACAAATGATAATTGTTGGAGGAAGACTACTTTGAAAATGCTTCTTGCTCTTTTGCTTATGAGTTCTTTATCTTTCTCTTTAGTCATTGTTTTAGACCTTTTTATGAACTACTCTGTAGCGAGAGCTATTTATAATGTGTTTTATGGTTTTCGCGTTATGGCACCTTTAGAGTTCTTTTTGCTTTGTTTTCTGCTTCTGTCTCTTTTTGTTTATATAGGCAAAGAAATATGGAAACAAAGAAAAAGTAAAAAAAATTAAGAGCCAGCTTTATTTTGATAACAAAGCTGGCTCTTATATTATGAAAAACGTTTTCTTTTAATAAGGCTTGCAATGATGGAACTGAGAATGAGGACGATGGAAATAGATGCTGTAATAACAATAGCCTTCATATCTTGTCTTTGAACGATGATAGCAATGTATGACCAAATGAAAACAAGAGGGTAGGCAATATCTCGATTTTTCAGTGTAAAGTAAATACTTAGTAATCCTCCTACTAATAGCATAATAATTGTCCATCCATATTCACTAACACCGAAAAGTTATTCCTCCTTCTTCACCTTGTATTCCACTTTTTATCACTTGATAAACACTCTTCAGAACACTGCCTTTTCATTCATAAAAAAAGCTGAGGGAACGTTTCCCTCAGCTTTTCATACTTTACATTTCTTGTGTGCTTTGTCGTTTTCCTTTACGCTTTACAAGCGGATAAAATACAATTCCGATTAAAAAGAGGCCAATTCCTAAAGAAAAAGTTTTCATATCTGCAGTTCCGGAAATAATAACCCATGCTGCATAAATAAATGCAAGCCCTGCAATAATCCCGTCTTTTATACGTGAAGATGTTCCCCCTAGTTCTGCGTATGTTTCCCCTTTAATGACAACTTTTAAGAAATAAATAGTTGAAATTAAATATGGGATAAGATAAGCAAGCGTTGATGATGTTGTTAAGAAAGAATACGCTTGACTAATCGTTCCTGAAACAGTTGAAAAAATAAAGATTTGAGACATAATATTCGTTACAAGTAAAGCATTACTTGGGCTTCCTTTTTTGTTTGTTTTTGCAAAAAAGGCTGGAAAGTTTCCTTCACGCGCTGCTCTGTATGGAACTTCTGAACTTAATAAGATCCACCCAAGCATTGATCCAAACAAGGAGACAAGTGCAAGAAGTGCCATAATAATACTGCCACCACGACCAATTAAAACGTTTAAAACGTCTACGAAAGGCTTATCTGATGCTTGGAGTTCACTGTGTGGGAGCGCCCCCATTGTAATCATTGTAATTGTCATATAAATAATAATAGCAATTGTTACCCCTGCCACAGTAGCCTTTTTAATATCGCGCTGTGAAGATGCTCGACCTGATAAAATAACGGCTGACTCAATACCAACGAATGCCCATAGTGTTGAAATAGCGGCATTGTACACTTGACTCGAAAGTCCAAGCGGATTTCCTCCATCTGTGCTCTCAACAGGATAATAAAAACTTCCCATTGTTGAGAACTGAAAAGCAAATAACCCAGCAATAATGAAAAGAGCGAATCCCACGACTTTTGAAAATGTCGTAACAAAATTCAGTTTACCTGCTGCATTCATACTTGTAACTAAGATTGTATGAGTTCCCCATAAGAAGATAGAGCAAACTACAAAAGTAATAAGCTTCCCTAATTCAATCGGTTGAGACCCAACATGAAATAATACTCGACCGTCTCTCATAATCGGTAGAAAAGTAGATAAATAACCTGCAAAACTTGTAATAATCGCTACGTTGCTAATCCAGTTTGCTACCCAATATCCCCAAACGGTTGTAAAACTTGCTACATCACCTGTTTTTTTATTTTCAAATAGCGCTCTCGCATAACTCTGCGGTCCCGCTTGTAGCTCTGGTTTTCGAATTGATAGCGTTCCAAAAGTTAGGGCAAGCATTAATACACCAAACCCAGTAACAGCCCATGCTGTCATAACGCCAAGTGGACTTGCCACTTGTGCAAGCGTACTTGGAAGCATGAAAATCCCTGATCCTACCATGTTTCCAACAACAAAAGCTGTTAAGAGCCAAAAACCCCATTTTTTCGTTTGTTCCATGCTGCAAAAATCCTCCAATAAGTAATTTTTAGCAGACAAAATAAAAAAGTATGGAAATGCCCATACTTTTGCATTCACTCTGCCATATCTCTCTGATAGCCCTCCACAAAAACTTGTGGCAGTCCTGTACTTATTTAATACAGGCCCAGCTTATAAAAAAAGTGGTTTTTTATAAGCTTCGGCGCTCATTCCTTTCACATATGTTCATAAGCTCCACTTGCTTCCCATATGTTACTCCTAATACGCGCAACCTCTACCTCACCGAGAAAGAGTGAGGATTTATATTATTTTTACTACGTTATAATACCAAAGAGAGCATGAGCTGTCAAAGCCCTATTTTGTGTAAAATAAGGAAAAACAGCTCATGTTTGTTTCTTAGGCTTTTAGAGAACTTTTTAATACTTTCTCAATCGCTTTTGCTACTCCATTATTATCATTTGTTTCGGTTACGTAGTCACATAATGACTGCACTTCAGGATCTCCATTTCCCATCCCGAAACTTGTAGCTGCTTCATTAAACATACTAATATCGTTGTGATTGTCTCCAATAGCGACTGAATGTTTCATATCAACTTTGAAATGCTCTGCCATTTTACGAAGCGCAATTCCCTTTGTTGCCTTCAAGTGGTTGACCTCCACGTTATGCAAAGCAGATGAGCTAATAGCTACGTTGTCGCTTTTTCCTAATTCATCTTTTACAACTTGCAGCTTGTTTAAGTCGAAGGAGAAAAAGAGGAATTTAAAAATATTAGTATCTTCTTGGAGCGCTTTTTTCATAAGCTCTTCTTTTGGTAAAAAGGTCACGCCAGCCTGCTGTGACTGTTTGGCAGCTAAAAGATCAAGTTCAAAGCGAGAAATTTTTTCATTAGAGCTTCTCACTCGGTCTGCTTCCGCTTTCATTACATCTCCTGCATTTTCATATGTATAAACCCCGTCTTGCACATACATTTCAAAGTAAACTTCCTCATCATTATGAAAGCGAAGATTCATAGCATTTTGAATGTCTTGCTCCTCTAGAGATTGGCGATGAAGAACGTTTCCTTCTTCATCTCTTACGTCTGCTCCGTTTGCACAAATCTTAGGAAGTTTAAGATCGAACGGTTGTAAAGGACGCATTGCATCCTCATAGCTTCTTCCTGTTGCAATGACAACCTTAACCCCAGCGCGCTGTGCATTTTTGATCGCTTCTACATTCTCAGCAGGCACCTTACCTTCACTATTTAATAATGTTCCATCCATATCAATTGCAATAATCATCAATTGTTCCCCCTTGCTGTATTTGTTTTTACTATAGCGTATGAAACGCTTTTCACTGAAAGATTTTTTATTATTTCATGTTATTTTTTAGACATAGTAAAAATATTATTCCCTATTTCAAATGTTTCAATCAAAAATTAGACTTCCGTGAAATGCTTGTGAATTATCGCTCTTTTTTGTTGTCCTCTTCTCCTTTTCTATAATACTATAGAAAGAAGAAGATTTTTTACGATTTCTTGGTCTATTCACAAATTTTGTCGATTGTTTTTTCACATGCTGTATATTATCTTGTATGTAAGTACCTTTAGGAACTATCCTAGAAAGGGGGTAAAGAAAAAACATTGATTCGTTCACTAAAAAAAGCTCATCGCCTATCATCTGTTTCATACCTTGATTCACCAACGGCTTTTTCGTTTTATGCCTTGAGTTTTACATATATCGTACACATCGGGATATTAACGTTTAAACCACTTTCTACCGAGCATTATATAAGCGCTTTCGTCAACTTTCTTATTTTGTTGATTAATGGATTTTTATTAGCTACAGATAAAAGGGTTATTAAAAGCGTACGCTATAACAAACAAGCTCGGTTTCTCTACTTCTCAACAGCAGCCATCTGGTTATCTGCAGGAGCTATTTTTACAGAAAACTACTTTTTAATGGCTGTAACAGTAACTGTTATCTTTTATTTAATTGTAGAAGCTGTAAGACTTCTTTTATCTTTTTTCTACTATTGGGGAATTGCGCTATTTTTCCCTTATGAATATAAAGAAAAAAGTGACGATATGATTCGTTCAGGTCAGGAACTTTCCATGTTTTTAACAGCACCTGAACAAAAAGGACTTGCTTTCATAAGGCTTGTACATGGAATATTGTATATAGTTGCTATTTTTGTTCTTTTTATAATTGTTTCTATTACAATGCCTATTCCAGACGAGAGCCTGTTTTCTTTATTTGATCAAGGAAGGAAACTTGCTACCGAAGCAGAGATAACAAAACCATCTAATGTTTTTATTTTTGGAGCTCTTTTCCTCTCTGTTCTTGCTTTTACAGTTCCAAAAGTGAAGCAACTTGAACAACTTGCGCTAGAGCGAAAGGCAGCCATTCAAAAATCACATGCTGTGTAACGTATAAGTTAAAAAGACTTATACGTTTTTTTTGTGTAGAGTAATGTAAAGTATAGTAAGATAATGGGTAAGAGTAGGAGGCTTTTTTCTTATGAAATACCTATTAATCTTTTGGGTGGTGATTGTATTGGCTGGATACTCGGATGACCGACAAGCACGGAAGCAAAAAGCGGAAGATAGCATATTAAGAGCCGAGGTAAACGTTTCCTATCAATCTAAAACAGAAGAATACACAATCGAGGCTTCACTACACAATAAAACACTTAAAGACATTCAACTTTTATTTGATCATGGTACTCTTCTCTGGCTTAATAAAAATGGAACAACTCAACCTTCTAACACATTTTCAACACAAGTATACTCAATGCTTCTAGAAGGAAAAACAAGTGAAACTGTTAGTAGAACTCTTACAAAACAAGAGTGGAAAAAAGCAGACTATGCCCTTTATGTTCAGTACAAAGATCAAAAAGGAAAAAAGCGTATTCTTACTCTTTATTCTCCTACGTAGCTAAAAAAGCTCATGCGTCTAAACGCATGAGCTTTATGATAAGTTAAATAACTATAACAATTTTAGCATACTTGAATTTATCGACTTAAAATTCCTGTAATAACGCTCGTTTTTGCTTTCGCATATTCATTTGTACTTTCCCATTCTCGAAGTGCAAGCTTTCGCTTAACCGAAGCATATGCCTCTAAACTGTCTTCACTACTTCTTAAAATATCGCGAAATTGTAGATGCCTTTCCCATAAGTTGCTCCCCTTTACAACAACATGAAGATGTGCTTCATGATGAATATCGGCATCCTGTGAAAAATCATGTTCTCCATTCCTAATAATGTCTGGAAGACCTTCCTCTTTAAATCGAACAAAATAGCGTCGATTTGGCAAAATGGTTTCATATTGTTGCACATATGTATAACCAAGCTCTCGAATTGGATCAATAGCATCCTGTAGTTCTTCTTCTTTTTCCACTCCTACAATTACGTCAATGATTGGTTTTGCCATCATATTAGGTACAGAAGTACTACCAATATGCTCAATACAAACCTTCATTGGTGCTAACTTTTCCTCCAACTGTTCTTTCAGAACTCTAAACTTCTCTGGCCACTGTGCATCATACGGAACAAGCTGTACTTTTGCCATTCTTTCTCCCCCCTCATCACTTTCCCATATTATTATATAATAGAAAGATTAATTGGGAAAAGGAGAATTATTGCTTTTTCAGAAAATAAGCGTATTCTGTCGGTTTAACGCGCTTTTTGATTTTCCGCTACAAGATCAGGATAATCACAAATAATACCATCAACACCTAGGTTATAAAAGCTTTGAATTGTTTTTTTACGATACACAGCATAAGGAGTAACTTTCATTCCATTTTTATGAATACGTTTCACAAGCTTCTTTGTAATCAGTCTTCTGTTTGGGTTCACATATGTTGCATATGCCGAAATGTCTTTTAATTTTGCAGAAGATATCCCCCATATATTGTACTTTACAAGAACTCCTACTGAAATTTTCGGAAGACGTTTCTTAATCCGTTGCACAGCTTTCTCATCAAAAGATTGAACAATAATTTTGTCAGACTCTGCTAATCGAAAACTTTCAAGCGTTCGTGCAAGCTTCTCCTCAATCCCTGGATATAAAGAAGGATATTTCAGTTCGATTAGAAAACCTACTTTCGTTCGGAATGTTGCAAATACTTCTGGGAGTGTAGGAATACGCTCGTTCTTAAACTCCCCGGAAAACCACCCTCCAGCGTCAAGTTCCTTTAGCTCATGAAGCGTTTTTTCACTAACAAGGCCATTTCCATCTGTTGTTCGCTCTACTGTCTTATCGTGTATAAGAACAAGTTCTCCATCCCTGCTCATTTGAACATCAATTTCAAGATAGTCTGCCTTCATTTTCAATGCTAAAAAGTAAGCTGCAAACGTATTTTCTGGAGCATACCCTGAAGCACCTCTATGAGCAATGTTCATGACTTCTCCCCTCTTATCTTTTTTCTTCATAAAAAAGATGGAGCAATAACTCACTCCACCGAAATTTTGCTTGCTAATTCTCCATTTTTCAACCATACATGTACTTCTTGACCCTTTTTCAGTCCAAACACGCCTTGATCTCCGCCCTCAAATTCTGTATCTTTATCTGCTGTTACTTCAATGATTTGATATCCTTCATCTTGAGTTAATGGACCAAGGTATACTTTGCTTCCGCTAATATCAACCACTTTCCCATGATAATCCGCTCTTGTAAAAATAAAAAAGGCCGCACATACAAGAACAACAACTGCAACAGCAGGTATAACGATTCTTTTTTTAAGCTTCACTGGCTTTCGTTCCTTTCATCTCTTTTTCTTATACTTTCTTATTTATTCGTTCTTTTCCTTTAAGAGAAAAAGAGGAAATACGCAAATGTTTCTGTCATTTTTTGACGACTCTAGACGTATTTTTTAGGGTTGTACTTTATATAAAATTTCATTTCTATTGCTCTCAAGCATTCTTTAATAAAAGAGGAGGCTTTTCAATAAAAGCTTAAGACCAAGATCTCTCTAAAGCTTCTTTAGAAAACTTCCTCTTTTGATTAATACGCACTTGGCATGTGAGCCGCTGCAATAGAAAGAAGAATAAAGACGATGAGTACAGCACCATTTATAATGACCGATACGATAGACATTTTTGTTTTCTCTTTAAAAAAGCTGATAATCGTTAATACGATTCCAACAAAAGATAAGAGAAAAGCACCGAAGAAAAAGAAAATGCCAAACGCAAATTGTAAAACAGTCGGTATAAAGAAGATCCCTGTACAAATAAGGCTTGCTATTCCGAACCATAACGAAGTTTTTGCAATATTCTTTTTTGTTTCTCTATACAATGAAACCTCCCCTTTTGTTTTCATTTCAAATATGACCGGTAACTTGATAATTATTCCAACACTGTACATCTTATCACGAAAAAGAGAAAGAACAAAACATAGAAAAAAGAGAAAATTCTATGAGTTCTGATTCTCAATTACATCCTTTAATACGTCAGGATTATTGGTAAAAAGACCATCTACGCCCCAATGTATCAGCTTCCCCATTGCCTTTTTATCATTGACTGTAAAGGCATGAAGAAACAAACCTTGACTATGAACTTTTTCAATATATCCTTTATCTAAACACGTAGCACGGGGACCAATTCCGTCTGCATACGTTTTAATTTCCTTTATTTCCTGTAATGATGGACGACAAAGAGAAAGCTTAATGAGTGAAAGTTCAGGCTTCTTCTCATGAATGCTTTTTAAACTTTTCGCACTGAAAGATTCAATTAAAAGATGCTCTTCTGGAATATTGTATTTATCCACAAGCTTAAGCAAATTCTCTTCCATTCCTTTATAGCTTTGGGGCGATTTTGTTTCAATATAGTAATGCTGATCACGCCCAAAGTAAGCAAAAATTTCTTCGAGTGATAGAATTGATTCTTTTTCAAATGACTCTTTTGCTTGCTCAGGATATTTTCGATTAAACCATGAACCAGCATCAAGATTCTTTAATTGATCATATGTGTAATCTTTCACACGACCTTTTCCATTTGTTGTCCTTTCTAATTTTGAATCATGGATCGCAACAAGGACGCCATCCTTTGTTTGCTGAAGGTCTATTTCAAGATAGTCTGCTCCCATATCAAGAGCTTTTTTATAAGAAATCATCGTATGTTCAGGTGCATATGCAGACGCACCACGATGAGCAATATTTAAAATAGGATGATTAGATTGTGCTAGAACAAATCTATGTTCAGAACTCACGAGAAGCAGAAGTAACCCAATCGCGATAAAAATGCGTTTTGTCATCGTTTTCTCCTTTTTATGTAAGCCGTGTTTTTTACTATTCACGGTTCTTTCTTTTTTTATGTAAAAAGATTGTGTTTCTTTCATTATCATCTGTTATCCGCATTTCAAATGCTATCATAATTCTTTCATGTTGGGAACATTAGGAAAGGAGAAAGCGTAAAAAAGGTGCTAAAAGTAGCACCTTTTTTACATTTTATAATGTTTTATAGTAGTAATTTAGATCGTATATGATTCTTTCTTCATCTAGCGTTAAGAGAACGCGATTCTCCATTACGACATTTCCGTTAATAACACTATCAGAAACATCTTTTCCACTTGCTGCATATAAGAGATGTGAAGAGGCATTTTCAAGAGGTTGAAGATGGACTTTATCTCTTGGATCAATCGAAATGAAATCTGCTTTGTATCCTTCTTTTAATACACCTGTATCCTCATATCCTAATGCTTTTGATCCATTCAAGGTTGCCATTTTTAGCATGCTATAAGCAGGCATTGCTTCTGGCGTTTTATGTGTACCTTTTTGCAAAAGTGCAGCTGTTCTCATTTCTTCAAACATATCTAAATTATTATTAGAAGCAACGCTATCTGTTGCAATAGCTACGTTCACGCCTGCACGATTTAGGCTAGAAATATCAGCAACTCCAGATCCTAGCTTTAAATTACTAATAGGGTTGTGAGCAATTGATGTTCCTTTTTCATTTAAAAGAGCAACATCTTCATCTGTGAGAACAACTCCATGAGCAAAAATGGTGGGCTGTTCGTAAAAACCAAGATCTGCTAGATATTGTACAGGAGTTGCTTTATGTTCGCTAAGACAATCATTCATCTCTTTTTCTGTTTCAGACACGTGAATGTGAAGAGGCAAGTCAAGGTCTTTTGCAATTGAAACAGATGAACGCAGAAGCTCTTCACTACAAGAATACGGACTGTGTGGAGCAACTGTTGTTCTAATTAATGAACGATCTTTCTTAATATATTGAGCCATATCATACGCTTCTTTTGCTATAGCTTCATCTCCCTTGTCATTAGAAAACAGGGTATACGCCAAATTACCTTTCATTCCGGTATCTTTTACTGCTTCGTAAAGTTTAAATACATCAAGACCAATTGGATTAAACATGTCGTTAAAAAGCGTTGTCCCGCTCTTTATCATTTCAACAATAGCTGCTTTTGAGCTTGTAATAGCAAGATCTGTCGTAAACTTCGCTTCAAGCGGCCAAATTTTTTCCGTTAGCCATGGATGAAGAAGCATATCATCTCCAACACCACGTAGGATGTTCATTACAATATGAACATGTGAATTCACAAGCCCTGGCATAACCCATTTCCCGCTCCAGTTGTAAGTTTCTTCACAATCTTGCAATCGCTCCTCTTCCATCTTTCCAATATAGGCGATTTTCTCGTCTTCCGTTATAATCATTCCGTCTTTAATTATTTTTTCGTGATCTAGTGTGAATATATCGCAATGATAGAACGCTTTTTTCATTATATGCTTCCCTTCTTTTAAGGTTTGAAGTTAAATTTTTTCAAGTATAGCATACCTGTTAAGCTCTCCGTAAGGCGTTCGTTTACTTTCCTAACATTCAAAATAATCAAGCTTATTTCTGTTTAAAAAACTCCCACATCATTTCACTAGCACTTGGAGCAAGAGGATCTGTGAACGTTCCTTTTACGCTTCCCCCTGGCCATGAATGAAGCATGCTATTAATTGATACGTAGTGAATTTTGATGCTTTTATCCGGAGATTCATATTCTTCAATTTTATACGTCTTCCCAAGCGGTACCGCCCCCTTATGTGTTCGAACAGGCGTAGAGGGAATTTTGCCGTCTTTTTCATTTTTGTTCATTAAATTACACAAAGTGATCCACTGTTTTATTAATTTATTAGCATTTATTGGATGAACAACACGGTCATATGTACCGTGAAAGACAATAAGAGGCACCCTTTTATCGTACACAGCCGTTTTTTCGTATAAAAGCTCTCCCATCTTTTCAGCATCATGCTGTGGGCCGTTAATCATGGCAAGCGCACGCTCTGATTTGGTTTCGGCTGCTTTATAAGGGAGGCCTCCTACAACTCCTATTCCTGAAAAAAGATCTGGATAAACGCCTCCTACGATCAGAGCCATTGCCGCTCCGGCAGAAAGACCTGTTATGTATATATCAGATACTTCATATTTTTCTTTTATATGATTAATCATGCTAACAATTTTGTGAGGCTCTCCTTTCCCTCTTTCTTGATGATCTACATCATGCCAACTCCAGCATTTCCCAGAATCTTCACTTCTTGGCTGATCAGGATATAAAACAAGAAAATTGTTTTGGCGAGCCGTATCATTCATTTCTGTTGCCGTAGCAATAATGAAAGGATTTTGCGTACATCCATGCAAGACAACCATAAGTGGAGACTTTTCGTGCGGGCGATTATTTGGTGGTACATAAAGATAGTAAGAGCCCTGTTTAGATTCATATTCTTCAAATCTTTCTTCTGCATTTATCATATACACCCTACTCCTCGTTATTTTCAGAATAAAATTCGCTTCATCATAGCTTCATCGTTTCCTTCTCTTATTCCTTCTTTTTTTAAAAACAAGATAAAAAAAGCATCCTCTCTTATTTAGAGAAAATGCTTCAATAGAGGATGAACTTTTACCTAAAGTCCACCATGGACGGAGTTTCTTAACAATATACCTGCACTCAAAGGACTTACCTTTACTGTAGGTTAATTTACATGTTTTGTCTTCTTTTTTGTTAGAAGAACGAACACATCATATCATTTTTCTTACATTCCAGCAGTTGAGCGAACTTTCTTCCCTATTGCTGTCTTATTAAAGTTAAGGACAAAGTATGCGAGCATTCCAATGCCGATTCCAACCATCAGATCAAAAAAGACAGTGAAAAAGAAGGTAACAAGCAACACAAATGATTCACGTGATCTTTCTTTTACAATGCCCGCAAAATGTTTACGTTCACTCATATTCCACGCTACTACCATTAAAACTGGGGCAAGGCTTGCAAGCGGAATATGAGAAGCATAAGGAGCGAGCACAAGGAGGACAATTAAGGCGAATAAAGCATGCACAACGCCTGAAAATCGAGTTGCCGCTTTGTTTCGAATATTTGTTGCCGTTCTTGCAATAGCTCCTGTAGCAGGAATTCCTTGAAAAAAGGGTAATATAGTGTTTGCAATGCCTTGGGCAACAATCTCCCGGTTACTTTTATGCTTTGTACCAGCCATTTCATCTGCTACAACAGCCGAAAGTAGAGATTCCAAACCACCTAAGAAGGCAATGGCTAACGCTGCAGGAATAAGGGTAATAATTTTTTCTAGCGTAATTTCAGGAAGTCCAAACTGCGGAAGCGTGTTCGGGATTGCTCCGTAGAGTGTATTAATGGTTACAAGCTTATCAGGGAAAAGTAAAAGCGCAAAAGCAGTTGAGACAAGAACCCCAATAAGAGCACCTGGAATTTTAGGAACAAAGCGCGTTGCTAAAATAATGCTTACAAGACCGACAATGCCTGTTAACACTCCATAAAAATTGGCATCTGGTAGACTTTTAACAATGGAAACCATGCCAGCTAAAAATCCAGCTTCATCATTTGTATTGTATAACCCTAAAAAGTGGGGAAGTTGGCCGTAGAAAATGATAATCGCAATCCCAGCTGTAAAACCGATAATAACAGGTTTCGGAATATATTTAACAAGCGAACCTGCTTTACATAATCCAAGCACAATGAGAATAAGTCCTGCCATAAAGGTCGCAATCATTAGGTTATCAAATCCGTACTGTGTGACAATCCCAAGCAGTATCGGAACAAATGCCCCTGTTGGTCCTGCAATTTGAAATTTTGATCCTCCTAATGTAGAAACAATAATTCCGGCAATTACAACAGTATAAATTCCATGTACAGGTTCCGTTCCTGAAGCAATAGCAAATCCCATCCCAAGTGGAATAGCTACGATTCCTACAATAATCCCGGCAATCAAATCACGCCTCAGCATCTCAAGCGTATACGGCTGTTTTTTTGTTTTATTCATCTTCTTTCTCCTCACCCATCTTCCTTTGTCCTCACTTTTTCTTAGAAAGTACGCTCTATCTTTTCTTCTTTTGTAAGGGATGTCACATGATCAACCCTTCCATCCTCTGGATTAATGATAAGACCGTGAATTTTTATCCCTTGGGGCAGGAGTGGGTACTCATGGAGGAATGAAACACTATCTTTCACGCTATCTTCTACATGATCAAATCCTTTGAGCCATCTTTCAAAATTAACTCCTTCATTTGATAATTGTTGCACACCTTGTTGAATGTCACTTCTATCCTTCCATTTTTCAAGTAGATTGTCGCAGCAAAACCCTGCCATACCGCAGTCATAATGTCCTACAACAAAAATTTCTTCAACACCAAGCTCATAGACCGAAACAAGGATGCTTCTAAGAACATTTTCACTTTTTGCACAAACAAGAGCACCTGCTGTTTTAATAATGTTGGCATCTCCATTTTTTAAATCAAGGGCTTCCGGCAACATTTTAATTAAACGAGCGTCCATGCATGTAATAACAAGCATGTTTTTATTAGAAAATTTACTTGCTTTAAACTTTTTTCCTTCGCCTTTTGCTACAAATTCCTCGTTCTTCTTTAACATGCTTTCTAATCGTTCCACTTTATTCATCCTTTCTTCCATACGGCTTTTTAAGTTGAACCGTTTTCTTTTATGTTCTTTTAAAGAATAAAAGGAAAATATGAGAGAATAATTAGATAAATATTAGAATTCTATGAGATTTTAGAAAAATTAAAATATAATTAACTTTCTTAACTTTTAATTTAACTCAATTTTGCTAACTTATTGTAAATTAAATAAGTATTATAGAACTAATACAAAAGAAACCTTTCTAAAGAAGGTTTCTTTCTTATGATAAAAAGGTATAATGAACTGAAAAAGGAGGATTACATAATGGAACTTACCGTTTATTTAGCAGGACAGATTCACGATAACTGGCGCGATATATTAAAAAATGAAGCAAGCGACTTAAATTTACCACTTACATTTGTTGGTCCGATGGAAAATCACGATCGTTCTGATAACATTGGAGAAGAAATTCTCGGAAAACAACCTAATAATATTTTTAAAGATGAAGCAGCTTCTGCTATTAATAATCTGCGAACTGAAATTTTAATGAATAAAAGTGATGTTGTTATTGCTCTTTTCGGTGATAAATATAAACAGTGGAATACAGCAATGGATGCATCACGCGCAATTGAAAAAGGAAAACCGCTTATTCTAGTTCGCCCGGAAACTCTTCATCACCCATTAAAAGAACTTTCAAATAAAGCACAAGTTGTTGTAGAAACACCACAGCAAGCTTTGCAAGCTCTTTCTTACGTATTCTCATAAAAAAAGCGTCTCGCATATGCGAGACGTCTTTTGACTTCTATTCTACTGAAACCTCTTTTTCTTTCCTAAGATTTTGAGCCATTTCTTCTTTATAGCCAAAGAAGTAAGTGAAAATGAAACCTGCTCCGTAAGAGATTAAAAGACCAAGCAAGTATAAAATAATTTTCCCATCTACAACAAGCAGTGTAAGCGGGAGCCCTGAGATTCCTACTGCTTTTGTTGCTGTTGCGAAAACAGCTTGTGAAGCTCCTCCAACAGCAGCGCCTAGACATGCTGTAATAAATGGACGTCCAAGCGGTAAAGTCACTCCGTATAAAAGCGGTTCTCCTACTCCTAAAAATCCTACAGGAAGCGCTCCATACAAGTTTTTCTTAATGCGCTCGTTTTTCGTTTTTGCTAAGATAGCAAGCCCTGCTCCAACTTGACCTGCTCCAGCCATCGCTAAAATAGGAAGAAGCGGAGTAGCTCCTGTTGCTTGAATAAATTCCATATGAAGAGGAATCAACCCGTGATGAAGCCCTACCATTACAAGAGGTAAAAATGTACCTGCTAGTACGGCACCAGCGAGAGGCCCACCTATTTCTAGTACAGCAGTTAAGATGTTTAAAATCCCTTCTGAAAGAAGCCCTCCTAGTGGCTGAATAATATACATTGTACTTATTCCAACAATAAGAAGCGTGAGAAGAGGAGTTAAAATAATGTCTACAGCGTTTGGAATAAACTTTCTTACATTTCGTTCAATAACGGTCATAAACCAAGCTGAGATCAAAACAGCAATAAGGCCACCCCGTCCTGCTGTTACTTCTTCTCCCATAATGGTAAGATCAAGAGTATCAAGAGCTGGGTTAATAATTAATAAACCTGCAATTCCCCCCAGAACTGGCGTACCCCCAAATTCTTTTGCAGCATTGATCCCAACAAAAACCCCGAGATAGGTGAAAATACATCCTCCAATAAACTTCATTAATACAATTAGTTCATTTGCTTCATCAACACCGCCGTTGATAAGCGTACTTACAATCCCATTAATAAGTCCTGAAGCAATAAGTCCCGGTAAAAGAGGGATAAAGACGTTTCCAATTTTCTTTAGACCATTTTTGAAAGGTGTATTGTTCTTTTCTTGAATTTTTCTTTTTTGATCTTCTTCAACTGAAGATTGATCAAAAAACTGCTGAAATTCTGAAGCCACCTTATTCACAAAACCAGGACCTAAAATAATTTGAATTGTTTCATCTTCTACAACTCCAATAACACCGTCTATTTCTTCAAGTTTTTGAATATTAACCTCTTCTCGGTTATAGACGTTCACTCTAAGTCTTGTCATACAATTTGTAAAATTAGCTACATTCTCCTCAAACCCAAGACAAGCTAAAATTTTGTGTGCTACTTCCCGCTCTTTTGACATTGTACTCCCCCTCTTTTTTACCTCTCTTAAAGAGCCTGACGTACAAATCCATTGCTAGCCTGCAACTTTGTTTCCGCTTCCTCAGCTGTACAATTTGTTAAAGCCATTAAAATGGCAACTTTAATATTTTGTTTTGATTGATCATAATAGGTAGAAGCCTCTTCATATGATATACTTGTTGCCTCCATAATGATTCGTTTTGAGCGCTCTACAAGCTTCTCATTTGTTGGCTGTACGTCTACCATTAAGTTTTTATATACTTTCCCTATCTGAATCATTGAAACAGTTGAAATCATATTTAGTAAAAGCTTTTGAGCTGTTCCTGCTTTTAATCTTGTTGAACCTGTAAGAACTTCCGGGCCTGTATCAACTTCAATTGCCACGTCTGCTAGAGCGCTAATAGCTGTTTCTTTATTACACGAAATCGTACATGTTGATGCACCTCTTTCTCTAGCATATCGTAAGGCTCCTATAACATATGGCGTTCGTCCACTCGCCGCAATACCGATTACGGTATCATTAGAGGTAACGTTCAGCAATTTCATATCTTCTGCTCCTAAATCTTCACGATCTTCTGCTGCTTCAACAGCTTTAATAAAAGCTGATTCTCCTCCTGCCATTACCCCTTTTACAAGGTTTGGATCTGTGCCAAATGTCGGTGGGCATTCAACAGCATCAAGAACACCAAGACGTCCGCTCGTTCCTGCTCCAACGTACAAAAGCCTCCCCCCTGATTTAAAGCTTTCTACAACTAGCCTCACAGCTCTTTCAACATTTTCTAATTCCTTTTGAATGGCTTCTGGAACTTTCTTGTCTTCTTCATTCATAATACGCAAAATATTTTGAATACTCATTGTATCTAATTCCTCTGTTTCATTGTTACGTCGTTCTGTTCCTAAACGTTCTAACACTTTCCCACCCCTTCGATAACGCTTTCATATACCTTTATTTTATGAGAAAATGAAACAAATAGTCAATATATTTATTATTTTTAATGAAATTATGTTTCATTTAGCATATTGCTACCTTCTTAAATTTATGACGGCTTCTCTTGTTTCATGAAACTTTTGTAAAATATCATCGCTAAGACGATTAAAAACATTAATATACAGGGCATCGACAATGTTAAGCTGGGAAGTTCTGGAAGCAATACTTCCAATTCGGTAATCTTGTTCAACATCTGGAATACAAAGCGGAAAATCTGCTGTTTTATAAAGCGGCGTTTTTTCAAGTTTTGTAATAGCTACGACACATATCCCTCGTTTCTTGGCTAGTCGGGCTAGTTCGACTACTTCTTTTGTTTTTCCAGATGTGGAGATTCCGACAAAAAGATCTTTTTTCTCCATGCTTGTAATTAAATTGATAGCCATATGAAAATCGTATGAAACTAAAGAAGGATAGCCAAGCTTTGAAAACTTATATGTAGCATCCATAGCACTTACAGCAGATCCACCAACACCGAAAAAAAAGATTCGATTTGCTCCTACACATTTCTCAATAACACGTTCAAATACCTTTCTATCAAGAGAACTTTCCGCCATATCAAGCGCTTTTCGACTAGCATTCGTTACTTTCATAAAAAGTTGCAACGGAAGATCATCCTTATGAATTCTCGACACTTCGTTAATATAATCGTTTCCACTGAGTTCACGCACCAAAGACATCTTAAATGTTTTATAACCTTTAAGCCCTATTGTCCTACAAAAACGAACAATGCTAGCTTCACTTACCTTACAACGAAGAGAAAGCTCTTTTGTTGTTAGAGTTGGAATTTCTTCAACATTATTTAAAATATACCCAGCAATCTTTTCTTCTGACTTTGTAAACCCTTTTTTACCTTCTTTGATTTGTTGTAATAAGCTCAATGACAATCCCTCACTTTTTGTAAAGTACATCTGTTTTCTTTATTTTACGGGCTAAAAAAATGGAATACAATCTTTCTTTTCCATATAAAAAGCACAATCACATATTGTGATTGTGCTAGAAAGCATCCTGTTCTTTTTTTAATGAGTCAACGGTTAAAGTCTTTTCTTCATCAATGCGTCGACTTGGCTGTGTCGCTCGGTCTGCTTTTTGAGAAGGCTGTCCTTTTTCAAACCTCTCCTGTGCTTTAGCTGTTCGTTTTGCATAAGGATTAGCTTTTAAGCGTTCATATGGAATTTCTTCGCCAGTATCTACGCAAATACCGTATGTTCCATCTTCCATACGCTGTAATGCTTCATCTACTTGTTGAATTAAGCGTTCATCAACTTCCCGAATCGTCTCATCTCGTTCACGCTCATATTGCTCTGTCGCAATGTCTGCTAGATGATTGTCAACTCCGTTCGTTAATTCACCTGTTGATTCTTGTAAATCTTCTTTTGGCCTTTCTTCTACTCGCTCTGTTTTATATTTTTTCATATTTAAAAGCATTTCTTTTAAATGCATTTCTTGTTCTTTTGTTAAAGCCATTTTCTTCTCTCCTTTTTCCTTTACTATTTTCATTCCCCCTTTCCAATTGTTTAAACATATAAAAAAGCTATCTCAAAAACAGATAGCTTTTTTCCCTTACCTCTTAAAGAAAGCTGTTCCTCCACCAAGCTCAACTACTTTAGCTTTTCCTTTTGCGTCTTGGAGCACTCCACGCGTGTCAAAAATAAGGTTTGCTTTTTCTAAAATCTGCTCTTTTGGCAGCACGCTATGATCTGTTAAAATTACCACACAGTCGCTTTCACTTAACTCTTTGTCAAGTAGTGAGACACTATGGTGAACCTCTCCATTGATCATAATACGCTCAAAGTGTGGATCATGATAAGTTACATTAACCCCTTTTTCAAGAAGATATTCCATCACTTCTACAGCTTTTGAATCTCGCACATCTGGTACATCTCTTTTATATGTTAATCCATAGAGTAAAACGCTTGTTTCTCCAGGTTCTTTTCCTACTATTTCTAATGTTCTTTCAACAATATACTGAACAATTTTTTCATTTGTAGAAGTTGACAACTCAATGAAGTTGCTAGTAATTCCTTTTTCTTTTGCTTTAAATTGCAAATAGAGAGGATCTACAGGAATGCAGTGTCCGCTAATGCCTGGACCTGGATAAAAAGGCGCGAATCCATATGGCTTTGTGCTTGCAGCCGCAATCACTTCCCATACATCAATGTTAATTTGGTCACAAAGCATCGCCATTTCATTAATAAAAGAAATGTTGATAAATCGATACGTGTTTTCTAAAAGCTTTGTAAGCTCAGCTATTTCAGGCGAGGAAACAGGGACAACCGTTTGATAAATCTTTGAATATAAATCACAAGCAACTTCCTGACAATCTGAAGTAATGCCTCCAATTACTTTCGGAATATCTCCAAGTGAAAATTGAACATTCCCAGGGTCAACGCGTTCTGGAGAATATGCTAAATGAAAGTCTTTTCCTGCTTCAAGCCCACTTTCTTCTAAAAGAGGTTGAAGAATCTCTCTTGTTGTTCCTGGAAACGTAGAGCTCTCGAGAACAACAAGCTGACCTTTTTGAAGATGAGCTTTCAACGCCTCTGCAGCTTTCTCGATATAAATAAGATTTGGGGCATATTCTTCCTTAAGAGGAGTTGGAACACAGATAATGATTGCATCTGCTTCCTCTACATTTTTATAGCTAGAAGAAACAGAAAATCGTTTTGATTTCATACTTTCTTCTACACTCTTGTCACTAATATCTGAAATATAGCTTTTTCCATTGTTTAAAGAGCGAATTTTATTTTCATCTAAGTCAATTCCAACAACCATAAATCCTTTTGATAATAGCAACATAGATAGAGGTAATCCAACAAATCCTAACCCTACTACAGCTATTTTCTTCTTATCATTATGCATATAAAAACCCGCCTTTGCTCTATTCCTTTTATAAGGTATGCATAGTGAAAGAAGTTGGCATGGACACCACACCAATTATAAAATATTAATTCTTTTATTTTAGAAATTTCCTACAATCACTTCTAGAAATCGTGGTAAAACGTTAATAGAATCCGGGGTATAATATTTGCGCTCGCCATCACAGTCAATTTTTTGTGCTGGTGATGTGGTTACTTTAACATGCTTAGCTTGAAATTTAAGAATACTTTCCTCTTGAATAACTTTCTCATCTGAAAAATTTGAGAGAAAAAGCTTCCAAAACGTCTGTACGTTAGATTCCGTCACAACAAGCACATCCAAACAAGAATCTTGGAGATGGTTTTTCGGAAAAAAAGGTCTTAGCCCTCCTGTAAAAGCCCCGTTTCCTACTACAACCATAACAGCCTCTCCTTTAAACTCCTCTCCATCACCTTCTATTTCTACGTAGAAAGGTTCAATATTCGTAATCGTTTTAGCTGTACTCATATAATAAGAGAGTTTACCAAAACGAGCTTTTGAATCTTCCTCAATGTTTTCTGATACTTCATTAATAAGCCCAATTCCCCAAAAGTTTGAAAAGTATTGATGCTCACTCTTCCCAATGTCTACTTTTTCAACTCTTCCTGTTGCAATTTGCTGTGCTGCTTTGATAATATTTTGATCCATTCCAATACCTCGTGAAAAATCGTTACATGTTCCTCCTGGAAGCACTGCAAATAAAGGTCTTGTTTCTAACTTACACATAGCATTAATGAGCTCGTGAATCGTTCCATCCCCCCCTGCTCCAATAATTAAATCAACTTTACTTTCAAGCTCTTTTACTAAACGAGCGCCATCTCCTTCCCGTTTTGTTTCATAAACAGAAAGTGGAGCATACGTGCTTTCTATAATTTCTTTTATATGTTGTAACTCTTTTTTTATTTTTCCATTGCCTGCATTAGGATTTAAAATCAGTGCTGCTGACATCATCGTCATCTTCCCCCATTCATAGTACTTTGTCTTTGTTTATTCCCTCTTTCAAAAAATTGTACACCATCCGCCCTGTATTGCTTGTCCTTTTTCACATGAGTTTTAGAGAAACGCTCACAAAGAACTTATCGTTCAAATGAAAGAGTTTCCCTCACTTTTATTTTCTACCATTTCCGGCTTGCTCCCCCACCACCAGCGCTTCCACCTCCGCCACCGATATTGCCTCCACCTCCACCTCCTCGAAAGAGAAAAAGAAGCTGAAGCAATAAGTTTGTAAGAAAGCCACCAAAAAACTTTACATCAATCACAATAAGAAGAATTAAGATAATACCGATAATAATTACAACAAATGGATTCATTTCTTGTCCTGAAGAAGCTTCCTTTTTAGCTGGTGTGGCTGTTTTTCCTTCCCATTTTGTTTCCACTCCGTATTCTTTAGCTGTTTCCGCATAAAGAACGCGATATGTTTCAACAATTCCTTTTCCATACTTCCCTTGTTTAAAATAAGGAAGAGTAAATTCATCCAAAATAGCTCCTGCTTTAGAATCCGGTATTGCTCCCTCAAGACCATATCCAACTTCAATGCGAACTTCTCTTTGTTCACTGCCTTTTACAACAAGAAGAAGAATACCATTGTTAAGCTTCCTGTCACCTAGCTTATACTGTCTAAATGCTTCAATTCCGTACTCTTCAATTGTCTTTTCCTCTGTGGAAGAGACCGTTAAAACCGCAATTTGAGCTTTTGTTCTTTGTTGAAGACTTCTCCCCATTTGCTTCAATTCCTCAGCTTCCTCTGTTGTTAGGAGCTTTGCAAAATCCTGAACATAAATATCACCAACTGGTGTCGGAGCTTTAGCATTCGCTGAAAAAGGACAAAGAAATAGAGTAAAAAAACAGAGAAACATAAAAAAACGGGAGAGGCTCATTCGCTTCCACTCCCAAAGTCTACTTGAGGATTTTCTTGATCTTTCTCACTTACTTCATAATACGATTTTTTTGAAAATCCAAAAATATTAGCCATAATGTTTCCTGGGAAACGTCGAACTTTTAAGTTGTATGTTTCGACACTTTCGTTGTAATCACGGCGAGCAACAGCTAAACGATTCTCTGTTCCTTCAAGCGTGTCCATTAAACTTCTAAAATTCTCGTTTGATTTAAGATTTGGATAGTTTTCAACAACGACGAGAAGACGATTTAACGCTCCGTTCAAGTTCTCATCTGCGTTTGCATATTCCTTTGGAGTATTTGCCCCCGCAAGCTGGGCGCGAGCATCTGTTACAGATTGAATGACTTCTTTTTCTTGGCTTGCATATCCTTTTACAGTTTCAACTAGGTTAGGAATTAAATCCGAGCGACGTTTTAGCTGATTTTCTACTTGTGCCCATGACGTATCTACTTTTTGTTCCTGTGTGACAAGACCGTTATATGAACTAAACGAAAAGATTGCAAGCAGTACAATGACACCAAGAACAACCCAAAGTCCCCATTTTTTCACGTTACTCACCTCTTTTTCTAATCTTAGTTATAGTATGAACGAAAAACATTTTTTATTTCATATGTTGTTAAAATAGCTATTTCTTTTCTTTCTAACGCTTTTTTTCTATAATTGAACAGAAGTAGCGGTTAAAAATATAAAGATCAACTAAACCTACTACAACAGCAAACTAAAGGAGCATTCTATGGAAGTAAACGATTTCTTTGCCGGGATCATGCCTCCTTATGTCCCAACAGTGCTGCTTGTTCTAAATATTTTGCTTGCAATGGCAATTGTCTTTTTAGAACGACGCAACATTACAGCAACATGGGCATGGGTTATGATATTAGGGTTTATCCCAATTGTTGGATTTATTTTATATTTAATATTTGGTCAAAATTTAAGCAAAAGAAAGATTTTTACTTGGGATAAAAAAAGTAAGGAATATATTAAGAAAATCGTTGCAAATCAGCGCGAACTTCTTCAATCACATATGTTTGATTTCCATAATCCCATCAATAAAAAGCACCAGCATTTAATTGCAATGCTTTTAAATAACGATCGCGCTATTTTCACTCAGGATAATGAAGTTGATCTTTTTATTGACGGAAGGGAGAAATTTGACTCTCTTTTTCAAGACCTTGAAAACGCGAAACATCATATTCATATGCTGTACTACATTTTGAGATCAGACGAGCTTGGGACTAAACTTGGGAATTTGCTTATTAAAAAAGCGAAAGAGGGAGTTAAAATAAGGCTTCTTTATGACGATATGGGTTCTAGAGGACTCAGTCGGAAGCTTGTCAAAAGCATTCGAGCAGCAGGGGGAGAAGTTGAAGCATTTTTCCCGGCTCGCTTTCCACTCGTTAACCTCCGCTTAAATTACCGCAATCACCGAAAGCTTGTGATTATTGACGGAAGCATTGGATATATTGGTGGATTCAACGTTGGAGATGAGTATTTGGGACTAAATGAAAAGTTTGGATATTGGAGAGATACGCATTTACGTGTCAAAGGTGAAGCTGTTCACCATATTCAAAGCCGCTTTATTTTAGATTGGAATCAAGCTTCAAAACACGATATTTCTTTTAAGGGACATTATTATCCTCCAGTTTCTCCAAGAGGAGATGTCGGCGTTCAAATTGTTTCAAGCGGTCCTGATTCTCAATGGGAACAAATAAAAAACGGCTATATTAAACTGATTTTGTCAGCGGAGCGCTATATTTATATTCAAACTCCTTACTTTATTCCTGATGATAGTTTACTTGATGCACTTCGAATTGCGGCTCTTTCAGGTGTGAAAGTAAAAATTATGATTCCAGACAAACCTGATCACCCTTTTGTATATTGGGCAACATATTCTTATATTGGAGAGCTTTTAAAAGCAGGAGCAGATGTTTATATTTATGAAAATGGCTTTCTTCATGCAAAAACTATTGTTATTGATGATGAGATTGCTTCAGTCGGCACGGCCAATATTGATGTAAGAAGCTTTCGTCTAAACTTTGAAGTAAATGCTTTTCTTTATCATTACAAAACTGCTATGAAGCTTGCCGCAATCTTCGAAGATGACATGCTAAAATCAAAGAAACTGACTCGTGAGATTTATGATCAGCGCTCCTATTATATCCGCTTTAAAGAATCGATTTCGCGCTTATTATCACCTATATTATAAAAAAGAGACAAAGCTTAGCTTTGTCTCTTTTTTAATCAACAATCGTCTCCATATTAGGATTTTCAAGAAACCGGAAAAAGGTGTCGATTTGGGCCTTTGTCACACGTTTGACAGAAAGCGGCGGCAAATTTTCTTGCTCACAATATTGAACATCAAGTGTTTCCATCCCTGCTTTAAGCTCTCCGCCTTTTACCTCACAAAGAAGATAGAGATTGTAAATGTGGAAAAATGATGGTGGGTGATCGTGATGATGCTGATCAAAAATGGCAAGAAGACGTACAGGTTCTACCTCAATCCCTGCTTCTTCTTTCACTTCTTTTACAACAACTTCACGCGGGCTTAATCCAATGTCTGCCCATCCTCCAGGAAGAGACCATAGCCCATCTTGTTCTTCTTGCACCATTAATATTTTATTTTCCTGAAACACAACTGCTCTTACCGCCACTTTTGGAGTTGGATATCCTACTTCCCCCTCCAATAGGGTGTCTAACATATTAGCATCTACTTTTGTATACTGAAGCAAAATTTCTTTACTTAGTTCTCTAAGTTGTTCGAAACGTTCAATATCATACTTATCTTTTGAGTATGCTAATCCCGCTTGCGCAATTCCCTGCATTTGTTGTACCCATGCTAACCAGTTTTCACTCACAGTCTCTCACCCTTTACCTAGTTTTCGAGCAAAAAGACGCTCGTCTTTTATAGTATGCAAAGATAAAAAGGCATGTTTCTCTATTTATTCTAGTATTGTTGCACCTACTTTTAGCAATACTTTACTCGTTCTCTTCTCAAGCGGCGGTAAATTGTCCTGAGAAAAGAAAGAAAGTTTCTTTGCTTCCTTAAAGTTACACTGCAAGCTTCCGTATGGGTCAATAGCTAAAAAAACAGAAATGATATTATACACTTCATCACCGTTAGGATATTTAAAATAGTAGTCTTCCCCTGAAAGAATATCCATAAATTGAAGTTTATGAGCTGTTAATCCTGTTTCTTCTTTGAGCTGTCTTGCAGCTGCCTCTTCAAAAGTTTCTCCAAGCTCCATAGCTCCACTCGGCAATCCCCATGTTTCTGTATCTTTTCTATGTAATAAAAGTACTTTATTCTCCTCATTCACAACGATAATCATGGCACTTGGGACAAAAAGAGAAGACGCCCCTATTTTCTTTCTCATCTGCTCAACGTATCTTTCCATAACAATCCTTCCTCATAACAGCGATTTTTCCTAATCTTAACATAGATTTCATCCCTGTTGTGTACTGCTTTATATTTATTTTCTTCTAAATAAGAAAAAGGCCGTCCGATGAACGGCCTTCTCCTTATTTACTTTGCCCTTTTAAAGCATAATTCAATCCTTTAATTACACCATCATGAAGAGTTTCGTGCCAAAGGCTGAAAGAAAAAAGCTCTCCAATTGTTTTCATTTCCACACTTCCAAGTTTGAATGGTTCAACAAGCTCCTCACCAAATTTCCCTGCAAATGTTTGAGGAAATTGTTCAAGCTGACGAGTCAATTCTTTCTTGACTTCTTCTAGTGATGGAGCTGTTTTTTCCCACCCGTCTTCTTTTGGGTCTGTTCCCATATCAAAATGAGAAATAAACTCTTCTGAAAGCTCTGGTTTTTGTCGTAATCCTAATCCATATAGCACGCGTTCTTGAATAACGGCAATATGTCCTAAGTTCCAGTGGATAGAGTTGCTGAATCCTTCTGGAATAACGTCAGCCTTTTCCTCTGACGTTGTCTCTAGTAAACGAATTGTCCCCGAACGTAAAAATTGAAATTGACTTATTAAACCTTTTTCCATAATATCGCCTCCCATTCCTATCTTACACTTTTCAATTAGGAAATATAAAGCAATAACATCTGAAACTCTACTAAAATAGAGCAAATCTAATTAAACAGACATCCCTTTGGTTAATACCTGTTTTTTCAGCTTTGGCAAAGAAGCAATCAAAAATAAAGAACGACCAGTGTTAAATACTAAAAAAGCAATCCACAACCCATGATTTCCATAAAACGGGGGGAGCAAGAAATACGCCGTTAAAAAGAAAAAGAGTGCAAAAATAGTAGAGTTTCGAATTGGTTTTGCTCTTGTTGCTCCTGTGAAAACACCGTAAAAGAGTAAACCAGCACCTGTAGCAAAAGGAAATAGAGTGAGCCAAAAACTATACTCTTTAGCAACTTCAATTGTGCTCATATCGTTTGTAAATAACGAGAACAAAGCACTGTCCATAAAGAAGTAGCCCAAACTTAAGAAACAAACAACAATGAGCCCCCAATACGTTGTAAGCGAAAGACCTTTGTTATACAGAGATTCGTTATTACTTCCAACAGCTCTTCCTACAACAATACTTGTAGCATTAGCAAAACCATCTAAGCAATAAGCCATAATAAATTGAATTTGAAGAAGAATGGCATTTGCTGCTAGTATTTCCGTACCAAAATCCGCTCCTTTTGCTGTAAACATATTGTACATAACAATTAAACAAAACGTTCTAATAAAAAGGTCACGGTTGACTTCAAGCATTTTTTTAAAAGAGGAAAAATCAGCAGCGCTCACAAATGACCATTTTTTTAGAGAAAGGTTAAATGTTTGAGCAATGATGATCATTCCCACACCAGCTCCCGCAACTTCAGCAATAAGGGTTGCAAAAGCAACGCCCTTGACCGCCCAACCGAACCCTTGGACAAATAAAAAGTCGAGAACGATATTTAGAACGTTCATTCCAATCTGCAGAAAAAGAGACACTTTTACCCGTCCAGTGCCAATTAAAAAGCCTAATATGACATATGTTATAAGTGCAAATGGAGCTCCCCATATGCGGATATAAAAATAGTTTAATGCAAGTTCCTGAATTTCCTGACTTGGTTTGATAACCATTAATGCTATCTTGCCGATTGGCCACTGCAATAAAATAAAAGAAACGCCAACAAGTAGAGCAAGAAATATCGGCCGTGTTAAAGCATGAAGAAGTTCTTCTTTTGCTCCCTTCCCTACTGCTTGGGCTGAAAATCCCGAGGTGCTTACTCTTAAAAAACCAAACAGCCAATAAATCGTGCTGAAAATTAGGCTACCAATAGCAACTGCTCCAATATATGTAGCTCCGCTTACATGCCCAACAACTGCTGTGTCAACAGCACCGAGAATGGGAGTTGTCATTGTTGACAGCATAAGCGGAATGGCTAAGCTAAGATATTCTTTATGTCTCATAGTTCACTTCCTTACTCTTTTAAAAAGCAAATGTTCTGGTTAACATGTATCAATACCTAAAAATTCTAAGATAGAAAAAACAGTGAAAGACAAAAATAACCCTTCAATCTACTTCATGGCACACTTATAATGCGTAATGATTACGATTTATTCTCACTAAGGATAAGGGATTTTCAAAAGAAAGTAAATAATTTATTTAAAAATGAACTTTTAACGAAACCAACTTCTTCCTTCTCCGTACTACTATATTGTGAAAGAAACTCACAAACTATTAAAGGAGGAAACAGAATGGAAAACATGGTTGAAGTTCGTGAACTTCAAAAAGTAATCGGTAAAAACACCATTATTGATAATCTTTCTTTTTCAATTCGAAAGGGCGAGATTATTGGCCTTGTTGGCCCAAACGGTGCAGGTAAAACAACAACAATCAGGATGATGGTTGGCCTTATTTCAATGAATAGCGGGGATGTTTTAATTAACGGCCACAGCATCAAACAGGAGTTCGAAAAAACACTTGAGGGCGTTGGAGCAATTGTGGAGAATCCGGAGTTCTACCCTTATCTAACAGGACGTCAGAACCTTCTCCATTTTGCTCGTATGCATAAAAATGTTACAAAGGAACGAATGAAAGAAGTTGCCGAGTGGCTAGAAATTGATTCTTATCTTGATAAAAAGGTGAAAACATATTCACTCGGCATGCGTCAGCGATTAGGTTTAGCTCAAGCTCTCCTACATAATCCTAAGTTTTTAATTTTGGACGAGCCAACAAATGGACTTGATCCTGCTGGTATTCGTGAGTTCCGTCTTCTTTTAAAGAAGCTTTCTCATGAAAGAGGCCTATCTGTGTTAGTTTCTTCACATTTACTTGCTGAGATTGAACAAATGTGTGATCGTATTGTTGTTATTAGTAAAGGGAAGCTTGTTCGCGTACAAGATGTGAAGGAAAACAGTACTGATGATACTTCTTCTATTTATGAATTGCAGTGTGATCAAGCAGAAAACGTTGTCGCTTACTTAACGGAAAAAGGACTAAAAGCGGAGCAAAAAGAAGATCTTGTCCAAGTTTCAATTACAAAGCTTGAAGCTTCCCCTCTGATGAAAGAACTTTTGGATCATGGATTTACGCTTTATCGCTTCAATCCTGTCCGCAAAACACTTGAAGATTCATTCTTTGAAATGACAGGAGGCGACCAAAAATGATGAGTTTAGTACAAAATGAATGGATGAAAATCTTTAGACGTCGCGGAACGCTCGTAATGCTGATTTTAACCGTAGTGGCGGCAATTGGAATTGCCATCATTAGTCAGCAAACAACTGATTTCCTTGCGGGAGATGACTGGAAGCAGACAGTGCAAGATGAAATCAAAGATGATCAAAAAACATTAAATGATTCAAAAGCTTCAGATGCAGAAAAGCAAATGGCTCAAGAAAATATTGCGACAAATCAGCTTGCGCTTGATAACAATGTTAATCCTTATGGATATACACTTCCTGAATTTTTAAATGACTCTACCTTTTTAATTTCCTTTGTTGCTCTATTTATGGTTGTGATCGCAGCAACAACGGTTTCAAGTGAATTTTCTTTTGGTAGTATTAAACTTCTTATGATTCGTCCGTTTAAACGCTACAAGATTTTAACATCAAAACTTATTGCTATTTTCTTAACTTCTCTTGTCTTTCTTGCTGTATTACTTGCTTCTTGTTTTCTTATCGGAATTATCTTGTTTGGATTTGAAACAAGCGCTACAATTCTTGATATGAGTTCTGCAAGTGGGATTAAAGAAGTTGCTATTGATGGAGATTTCTTTTTGTCTTATCTTTATGGAATTATGAACATCATGCTTGTCGCTATTTTAGCATTTGCGCTTGCAACTGTTTTTAAAGCGAACGCTATTGCAGTCGGAATTTCTATTTTCCTTATGCTCTCAAGTAACGCAATTAATTTCTTCCTTCAGTCAAAATTTGACTGGGCGAAATATTTATTCTTTGCGAATACTTCCCTTGTTAATGCGGAAGACGTGTCATTTACGTTTATTGTCCAAATTGTTCACATTGCCGTCTTTTTATTTGCTGCCTATTTTGTCTTTTCAAAGCGGGACATCACAAACGGTTAATATCGAAAAAAGGTGGATGCCTAGGCATCCACCTTTTTTAAATCTTTAATCACATCCTCCTCCCCCTCCATCACTTCCGCCACTATCACATGAATTTGAATCACTTGCAAAAAAGCTGAAACCGCTCGTATGGCCAGCATCGCTTGATACGTGGCTTCTTTTCTTTCTCTCTTTTTTCTTTTCATCATTACTCATATTTACAAGCAAAAGAATAATACCTGTCATAAATAATAAAATAATGGCTCCTATTACAAAAAAGTTCATCTTTTTCCCTCCCTTTCCTTATTACAGTAATACGAAAAGAAAGGCTATAAGTTTCAATTTTCTGAAATTTAAGCGAGTAAAGATAATGTGAAAGATGAACCTCTTAAGAAAAATGTTAACCTCTGCTCCATTTTATCCAACAAATCTCTAATATCTGTTGCAATTCGTTCATGTTGCCAATAAATAGAGCCTGTATAATCTATAAACATATAAATATCTTCTTTCACTTCTAAAAATGGTAGCATTGTCGCTTCTCTAGAAGATAGCTCCATTAATTCTGAAGGACTGATAATTCGATTAAACAACCGCTGAGACGCTTCAGGATACACAAATCCAAACCCTACTTCTTTATAAAAAACGGCAAGCTCTTTTGGTAATCCTCCCGTAAAATACTGCTCACATTGTTTGATTTCTTGAGAAGAAGCAGGAAAGAAAACGTGAAGAGCGGCAGGAAAAGATGTTAAAGGTTTCTTATGAACATAGCTTTGCAAATACTGAAATTTTTTCATTTTTTTCTTCCTTTCTTTTCACAAATAATTTTATAAATGAAATGTAAAAAAAGCAGTACACGACGCACCACTTTCTCAGCATGCTATAACGTTTTTCCTTCGAAGTTTATCCATGCGTTTGAAAGTTTGTAGGATCCGTCTTTTAATTGTAAATAAACAACTTCAACAGGTTCTCCCTCAATCCTCTTTGTACGCTTAAAAATTTTTTTATATTTTTGATCTTGTCCTGTTTGAATTACAAGTCTAATGATCTTATCAATCTCGTTCCAATTTCGATTTGGTACAAGACGTTCCCAATAGTGATTGCTTCGCCTACTCCCATAAATCACATGGTGAATTTGATTTTCATTCATTGCTTGCAGCTGAACTAACAAATGATCCACTAACAGAGAGGTAGAATATACGGGTGAAAACGGAGCTAAACCAACGGGCAACACCTCGCTAACGTTTAATACTAGCTTATTGCGAACTTTCTGTTATAATGACAAATCTCCATAAAAAAAGAAGCACTTTTTGTGCTTCTTTTTTAAATATGAAAGTGATCCATATCTACTATATAACTTGTTGACTGTTCATGAGGAACTTTTGGCGCTGGTGGTCCAATATCACGAGGCTTTTCATTTGGCGTTGGCTGCATTAAAAAGGCTACAGCTGCCACAACAAGTGCTCCTATAATTGGAACAATCCAAATTAGCCAAAATATTCGCTTTCCTTTTCTGTATTCATCTTGATTTTCATTAGGTTCATTCATTTTTTGTAGCTCCTTCCCTCCTCCAAATTAGACCATATATTGAGGAGTGAAAACAAGAAAATAGCGTTTTAAAAAATTCCTTTTCTTATTAGTGTCACCACTTGTTCACAATTTATTAAGAAATTACGAGAAGCTCTTTTGGAAATTTTGTGAGCGTTTCATATCCATCTTTTGTAACTAATACATCATCTTCAATTCGAACTCCTCCAAGATCTGAGAGATAGATACCAGGTTCAATTGTATAAACCATTCCTTCTTTTAACGCTCCGTCATTATTTTTACTCATCGATGGAAACTCATGAACGCTAATTCCTAGTCCATGCCCAATGCGATGCGTAAAGTACTCCCCATAACCTGCTCTCTCAATTGTATCTCGTGCTACAATATCAAGATCACCAATTCTTGTTCCTGGACGGCTCTCTTTGAGTGAAGCATTGTTAGCTCGAAGTACTGTATCATAAATTTCTCTTTGTTTATCACTTACGCTTTGATAAACAACTGTTCTTGTAATATCTGAGCAGTACCCGTCAAGCACAACCCCAAGATCAAAAAGTACAAAATCTCCCTTCTTCAAAGTACGGTTTCCTGGATTACCGTGGGGCTGGCCTGATTTTTCTCCGAAAAGTACAAGCGTTGAAAATGACATTTCACGAATTCCTTTTCGCTTGAGCTCATATTCAATTGTGGCTACAACGTCCATTTCTGTAACGCCTTCTTTTAACGCTTTTACCCCTACTTCAACTCCATAGTCCGCAAGCTGTGCTGCTTTTCTCAAGATCTCAATTTCTTTTTCTTCTTTAATAAGACGAAGTTCGTTCATTTTCTTCGATCCATCCACAAAGCTCGCTTTTTCGAAAATCTCACTGAGGTTTTCAGCTCTTTCGTATGTTAAAACTTCTTTTTCAATTGCTACCTCTTGTGCTCCTTGAAGCTCAAGCTCACTTATTTTTTGACCAAGAATCTCCCATGGATTTTCATGATCTTCGTATGATAGCATTTCAGCTTCCCACCCTGCATCTCTCGCTTGAGTTGCTTCCATTTTAGGAAGGATGAGAATCGCATCTCCTTTTTTTGAGGCTAATAAACCTAAAAGGCGCTCATGTGGATCTGTATAAAACCCGCTGAGATAAAATACGTTTTCTGTTGAAGTGAAAAAAGCTCCATCAATGTTTTCTTCCTCTAACCATGTTGTTACTTTTTTTAATCGTTCATTCATTATTCTTCCTCCTTAATTATTTCATCTTGTTTACTTTTCTAAGATAGCATTTCTCTTTACTCTTTTAAATCTTATCAAAAAGTTTTATTATAAGTATAATCATGCTAATTAAAGGGTATCATATATATGCATTTGTTACTATTTTAATAGAATGATTAGGCGTGAGATTTATATATTTGGAGGGAAAGGCTTGGAAATCTTAGGTTTAAATATTGATATTGAAACATGGAAAAGAATTGGAATAGCAGTAGTGATCTTTGTTATCTTTTTAGGACTTCGCAAACTATTTACGTCATACCTTTTCAAACTTGTTCTTGGTTTTGCTCGTCATAAACGAATTAATCTTATTACAACAATATTAGAAGGCTTTGAAAAGCCAATAAGATGGCTATTTGTTATTATTGGCCTTCAGTTAGCGCTTAAATATTTTCCATTTACAGTGCTAGAGCATGATCTTCATCGTCATCTTTTTCGTTCATTATTTATTGCGATGATTGGATGGGGAGTTTACAATGTAGCAGGCTCAACTGCTATTTTCATGGCTACCTTTATTAAAAAATTTGATATTCAAGTTGATAGAATTATTATTCCATTTGTACAAAAGCTTATTCGCTCACTTGTTATTGTTATGGCAATTTCTATTATTGCACAAGAGTGGGGCTTCAACGTAAGTACATTTGTGGCAGGCCTTGGGATTGGAGGATTAGCATTTGCTCTGGCGGCAAAGGATGCGATCGCAAACCTTTTTGGCGGGATTATTATCATTACAGAAAAACCTTTTACAATGGGAGATTGGATTAAAACACCAAGTGTTGAAGGGGTTGTAGAAGATATTACGTTCCGAAGTACAAAAGTACGAACATTTGATCAGGCGCTTGTTACTGTACCAAACGCGACCCTTTCAAGTGAATCAATTATTAACTGGTCTAAGATGGGAAAACGTCAAGTATCCTTCACGTTAAGTTTGACATACAATACGCCTCTTCACGTCGTGAAAGCGTGTGTAGAAGAAATTCAAAGTATGCTTGAAAATCATGAAGAAGTTGATAAAGAAACCATTATCGTTCGTTTTGAAGACTTTAGTCAATCTAGCCTTGATTTACTTGTCTACTTTTTCTCTAGCAACACTGCCTATGTAGAATACCTTCGCATTCGTGAAGATGTGAACTATAAAATAATCGGTATCTTAGAAAAGTACGACGTTTCTATTGCATATCCAACACAAACGCTTGTTGTCCAGCAAAATGATCATCCACTTGCTGAAAATCAATTTCAACGCGCAAACAGCTAATCGCAAAAGCGATTAGCTGTTTCATTTCTTTCTTCTGTTATTAAGACATTGCTTCAGACTGCTGTGCCGTCTTCATTGGAGCTGAAGCTTGTTGTGTTTTTAGCAACCTTGGAGCAGATGGTTTTGTTACTTCAATATACTTGATGTGATGACTATCCATTTCCACCACTTTGAATTTGAATTCTCCGTGTTCGACAACGTCTCCTTGTTTCACATCAAGCTTTTCTGTTAGAATCCATCCTCCAATAGTATCAATGTCTTCATCGTCAATTTCAATTCCTAATAAGTTATTAATCTCACTTACAAGTAATTTTCCATCAACAAGATAGTGGTTTTCTTTAATTTTACGAATCTCTGGGATTTCGTCTGTGTCAAATTCATCACGAATTTCGCCCACAATTTCTTCTAAAATGTCTTCAACAGTTACAAGACCGCTTGTTCCACCATATTCATCAATTAAGACTGCCATATGAATTCGCTCTCTTTGCATCTTAAGCAGAAGATCGTGAATTGGAATAGAATCAATTACTTGAATGATTGGTCTTGTATATTGTTCAAGTGACTTCTCGTCTGGTTGTTTTTCGTGCACAAGATCTGCAAACATTTCTTTTACATTTAATAACCCGATAATATGATCTTTATCTCCGTCAATAATCGGATAGCGAGTAAATTTTTCTTCACGGATAATCTTAATTGCTTTTGTAATAGACTCATCCTTTGAAAGACTTATCATCTCTGTACGAGGAACCATAATTTCTTTCGCTACACGATCATCAAATTCAAAGATTTTATTTACATATTTAAACTCAGATTGGTTAATCTCGCCGCTTTTATAGCTTTCAGATAGCAAAAGACGGAGCTCTTCTTCCGAGTGAACCATCTCGTGTTCACTTGCTGGACGAAGTCCAAACATTCCTACAAACAAACGAGCTGAACCGTTTAATACCCAAATGAATGGATACATTACTTTGTAAAACAAAATAAGAGGACGCGCTGATAAAAGCGTCACTTGCTCAGCTTTTTGAATGGCTACTGTTTTTGGTGCAAGCTCCCCAACAACAACGTGTAAAAACGTTACGGAAGCAAATGCAATACCAAATGTAAGAATATGAGAAAGTGTAGATGGTATATTCAGCTCTACAAACAGCGGGTTAAGCAACCTTTGAACAGTTGGCTCACCAAGCCATCCTAATCCTAGAGCTGTTACAGTAATACCAAGCTGACACGCTGATAAATACTCATCAAGATGTGAGACGACTTTTTTAGCTGCAAGAGCATTTCGTCCTCCCTCTGCGACGAGCTGATCAATTTGTGAGCTCCTCACTTTCACAATGGCAAACTCCGATGCTACGAAGAAAGCAGTTAAGGCGATCAAAATCGCCACAAGCACCAAGTTTAATATGTCCAAATAAATCCCCCACTTACCAAAAGTAAGCGAGGTGTCACCTCCTAATAATCCAAAATTTTTACTATTATATCTTTCTTTTTAAATATTCAGACTAACTTTTACACGAATGAGCTCAAATATTTCGCAATGATGCTAGCGAGTTCATAAGCGTTGAACTACGATCGGACAATTTGTGATTTATTGTACGTTTTTCCCCGTCATTTAACAGCTGAAAAAAAGGCAAAAGCTCACAAATATCGTGTTCTAGCCGTTCCATCCGTCCTTCTAAATATTCAGCCTGTTTTTTAAGAGCCTCATTGTCTTTTTCTAATGAGCGAACCATATCTAAGCGCTGTTTAATTTCACACAAAGGCATATGTTCATTTTTACATTGCTCAATAAATTTGAGGTCTTCTAAAGCTTGCTCCGAATAGAAGCGATAGTTTGATGGAGAACGAACAGCTTTTAATAACCCTTTTGTTGTATAATAATCAATTGTCCGTTTAGATACATTAGCTTTTTGAGCCAATTCACTTATCCGATACTCTGCCCCATCCTATCACCTCTTTCATTTTAATTAAATTAATCATACAATACAAAAACCATACAGTCAAACGTGACAGTTTGGCTCCTAACATAAATGCTTGTTTTCTTATACATTATGCAGCGGCCCTAAAATGTGTTGAAAAGCATCACTAATGTTTATATGAAACACATAATCAAAAAGCGAGTCAAAGCGAGTCTCCTCCCGATTAATGATAATGAGCTTTGCATCTGTATGTTCTTTCACGATAAGCGGAATTTGGTTTACTGGCCCTACTTCAAGTGACGAGCCGAGTACAAAAAACAAATCGGATTGCAAAGCATCTCTTACCGCTTCTTCAAATTGCTGAATTGGATCACCGAAAAGCACAACATTAGGTTTTAAAATTTCTCCGCATTCCTTACATTTTGGGCAATCATATTCATTTAAATATTCTAAATCATACTCCCGATAGCAAGAACGACAGTGCGCTTTTTTGATTGAACCATGAATTTCATAGACCGATTCATGTCCTGAATCATAATGAAGACCGTCAATATTTTGGGTAATAACGCGAATGTTCTTCCCTTTTTCTTGTAGTTTTGATATGTAATGGTACCCTTTATTTGGTACATAGTTATGAAGCATTCTAATTCTAAAAATATCTTTAAAAAGCGTCCAAAATAAGACGGGATCTTTTTCATAAAAATCAAGCGAAACAATGTCTGTAAAATTCATATTTTGTTTATACAATCCATTTGAAGAACGAAAATCTGGAAGACCTGATTCTGTGCTCATTCCTGCTCCTGTGAAAAAGGTAATTGTATCTGCTTGCTTAACTAATTTTTGAACTTTTTCAATATCTGTCATGAAAATTAATATTCACTCCTCTATGACTAGTCTATTAACATAGAACTCCATAATTTCGCGTCTTCTGATAATCCCAATAAAAATCCCCTGATCGTCTACAACTGGGACAAAGTTGCGCTCCATCACACTTAAAAACATATGATCCACTTTCTCATTAATCGAGATTGCTTCTACTTTTTCATGCCTTGGCACGTTAGAAAGAGGAATGCGCGGCGTATCTTCAAATGTAAACTGTTCACTTTTTAGCTTCCAAAGCAAATCTCCCTCTGTTAAGACGCCTATGTAATGACCTTGCTGATCAATAACTGGAATGGATTTGTAACGATGATATTCCATTTTTTCTAACGCTTGCCTCATCGTCCATTCAATATTAACAGTAACAACTTCTTGTTTTGGTATCAGAAAAAAAGCAATATTCATGTATAATTCCCCTTATCGTTTGTTCATATAATAGCAATATCCCCTTGCCTTGCTATTCTTCATTTTACCGTAAATTTACGCTACGCTCAAAGAATAATAGGAAACTTCATTTTCTTTTCAGGATGATGTTTTATATAATAAAACTTAGATTGCACAAAAGGAGTATCTATAATGAAAACACTGCTTATTGATATGGATTCTGTTTTATGCGACCTTATGACAGATTGGCATAAGCGGTACAATGAAGATTATAACGATAATTTATCAGTAGATCGTTTACTATGCTGGGACTCAGCAAAATATGTAAAAAAAGAGTGTGGAAATAAAATTTACGACTACTTAGACGAAGAAGGACTTTTCCTACATTTAAAGCCGCTGCCAAACGCTGTTGAAGTTCTAGAAAGGCTTCATAAACACTTCAACATTTTTATCGTTACAACAAGCCATACATATGCATATACCGAAAAGGAACTGTGGGTCACAAAACATATCCCTTTTATTGGGGCAAAAAAAATCATTTTTACACACGAAAAAAATCAAGTAAAGGGTGATCTGCTTTTTGACGATGCCCCTCATAACTTAGAAGCATTTAAAGATGCAGGACGAAAGGTTGTTGCAATGGATTATCCGTATAACCGCAATATCGATGTTCCGCGGGTGAAAAGTTGGCTCGAATTTGAAGAATTTCTTCAAACAAAAGCATTTTATTAAAAAGGAAGCACGCAAATTCGTGCTTCCTTTTCTATAAACTGAACGTTTATTTATCGTGAGAAAATAACGCTTGAAAAGCGTGTGAAATCTCAATTGATTGAAATACTAATAAAAATGTTGCCGTTATTGAGAAAAACCCAATAAGTAAGGGTCTCATAATCGCTAACATATATTTCAACTCCCCCTTGTTTGAAAAGTTAACAATTACTACACTTAGTATAACATTAATTTAGTGAAATAAAAAGTTACTTGTTCCCAATTCATTTTTTTAAATAAAAAAGAGCTCTAGGCTATATAAAACCTAGAGCTTTCACTTATTTACAGTATCCGTAATAGTCGTTAATTAAATCTAAAATGGTTGGAAACTCTTCAACAGGCGTAAAAATTTGTTGCTCTTTTCCTTTTTCTTCTCCTTGTTCCATTTTCATATCCCCTTTCCTTCATTCTGTTATAAAACATATGAAAGAAAAGAGGAATTGTTGCATAACAAATCAAAATTTATTACTTTTGATTTGGAAATTCAAGTGAAAATAGAACTCCATGCTCATTATTTTCTACTGATATTTCCCCTTCATAAAGCGTCATAAGGCGCTTCACAATCGCTAACCCAAGTCCAAAGTTTCCTTTGTCCCCTTTTTGAAAAGGTTGAAATAATCTCTGAATTAACTTCTCTTCAATATGTGGTCCATCGTTATAAAAAGAAAGAAAAACCGTGTCTTCTCTTTCTTCCACAGAGATTGAAACTTGCTCTTTTGCATATTTTAATGCATTGTCCAGCATGTTTTCACATATCACACGAAAATGCTCTTCTTGCCCATAAACAACAAGGGACGGACATGCTACATGAACAGAAACATCTGGTCTATTTGTTCGCAGGCGCTGAACAACCTCTTTTACAAGAACGCTCATTTTCACTTTGTGCTTCTCTTGGTTTTGTTGAGAAATATAGTCAAGCTTTGTCAAATAAAGCAAATCTTTAATTTTACTTTCCAAACGATTTGCTTCACCATCAATCGTTTCAAGCGTGCTTTCAAACGTTCCATTTGGATGAATGCCATCACGTAGAGCTTCCGTATAGCTTCGAATAACCATAATGGGGGTTTTTAAATCGTGCGAAATATTTTGAAGCATCGATTGCTGTGCTTCATCTTGCTTTTTAAGCTGAATACGCATTTCATCAATCGAATGAGCAAGAACCCCTATTTCATCTGACCGATCTGTTTCAAGCGTACTATCCCATTTTCGATTAGCAATGCGCTGAACATGTTGCTTCATTTCTACAATCGGCTTTGCGAGCCATTTTGAAAAGAAAAAAGCAATTAAAATTCCGCATAAAAGAACAATTAAAGAAACGAGAAAAATACGTTTAAACAATGTTTTTACAAGCTGCTGACGATAGGAATCCCACATATAGGAAACTTGATAAAAACCTTCGCCCTCTATATGAATTTTTCTAATAGCGTAAAGCATTTCTTGATCGTTGACGTTTAGCTTGTAACGCTGTGTATTCTTCTCTTGGCTTATTGCTTGCTTGTATAAGAAATTGAGCACTTTGTTTGGTAAGCTTGTATCATTAGCAATCTCTCCATCAACCCCAAGAAATACGTGTTGAACAGAGCGCAGGTTTTGCTGCTGCTTCAAATCTTGAGGCGTTTGAGAAAAAGGCTCATTATGGCTTGTTAAGGATTGCTGGGAAGCCTCAATTGTTGCATATGTTTCACTTGTAAAAAATTCATTAAGCGTTCCTCTGACAAAAATTAAAATCATCGCTCCCATTAGACAAATAACCGCGGTAAATACAATTAAAATTTGTGCAAATAGCGGTTGCTTTTTCATAGCGAAACGGCTCGATATCCATAAGCATAGATTGTTTCAAGCTTTAAGTATGGCACCTTTTTACGGATCCTTCTGACAAGGTCGTCGACAACGCGATCAGAACCAAAATAATTATCTCCCCAAATTAAGTTCAAAATTTCTTCTCTTGAAAAAGATTGTCCAAGATGGGAAGCAAAGAGAAATATAATATCAAACTCTTTTGGAGAAAGAGAAATTTCCGCTCCGTTTTCTTCAATTGTACGCATAGTTTGATTGATTTTATATGGACCGTATTGCAAAACACTCGGTCGAGCTTGTCCATATATACGCTGAAGTAATTTTTTTGTTCGCACAACAAGTTCTTTTGGCAAAAACGGCTTTGCCAAATAATCATCACTCCCCATTTCAAGACCGATAATTCGATCAAGATCAGCATCTCGAGCTGAAATATAAATAATCGGAACATTTTCATCCACTTTTTTGATTCGTTTTAAAAGCTCATAGCCATCTAAATCTGGCAACATAATATCCAAAATCCATAGATGAGGTTTTTGAGGGATAAACCGGCTAGCTTCTTCTCCTGTCAAAAAAGAGGTTACATTCCAGCCTTCTTTTTCTAAATATGTTTTAAGCACAGTGTTCAACGTTTTTTCATCTTCTACTAAATAAATATCATACATAACGAAGGATTCCTCCACGATTACTTTTCTTCAACTACTCTTTTTCTATTGTACAAAAAGTAAGGAGGATGGCAAGGAGAAAGGTGGGGAAGACATAGGAAATAGCCAGCTTCAAAAAGCTGGTTGAAGGAGTTAACTTGATTTTTTGTAGCGCTGATCTTTTTTAAGCACATCCGCTACTTTTTGGTCCAATGCTTGAATTTTTCTTAATGCTAAGTCATAGTCCATCTTTCGGTAGTGATGGTTACCGCCTGGCTCTTCGTCTGCTTCATCTGCTAAACGAACAACTTTTTGAAGATTGTTCTTATCAAGATAACCCTCTGGTAAATAAGAATCTGTATGAAGTAAAACCGCCAGTGCCATTTCTTTTGCAGAAGCAGGATCCTCACCTAGACGAATTAATAATTTATGAGCGCGCTCTGCGCCTTTTATCGCATGAATATCGTTTTCACGGTATTTTTCATAATCCCACTGTCCGTTCGTGTACCACTCGTAATGTCCAACATCGTGGAGAAGGGCGGCTTTTGTAGCAAGATCTGGGTTAACCTCATGTTCAAGCGCTAGTCGAAAAGCGTGATGAGCCACAGATACTGCATGAGCAATCCCTGATCGTCCTAGATATTTTTGTGCGATAGGATGTGTAAAAACATCTGTCAAAGTTACGTTTCTCAACTTCTATCCCTCCTTTGTTTTAGGTATTTCTATAAACATTAACATAAACCATGTGAGGTTATCAATAGTTTTGTTACGCTATTTTACAAAATCAGCATCAAAATAGTGCGTAAAAAAGTGCCCTTTTTTTCACAGTATTGCATTTTGTACGCTTGTCCCTACCTTCTCCTTCTGTTAGTAGAAACACGTTTGTTGGACAAACTAAGGAGAAATATTTTGGAAAGGAGATGACCTTGGCTTTTCAAGGACTATGATGATTTTTCTTAACCTGTTTATTATCGTTATTTTAATTGCCCTAACGGCTATGTTCGTTTCAACAGAGTTTGCCATTGTAAAGATTAGACACTCTAAAATTAAGCAGATGGTAGAAGATAATATAAAAGGAGCTGAAGCTGCTGAGCAAGTTGTTTCACATCTTGATGAGTATCTCTCTGCTTGTCAACTTGGTATTACAGTGACAGCTCTTGGAATCGGATGGATTGGAGAATCAACAATAGAGTCTATTTTACATCCCCTTTTTGTTTTTTTACGTCTTGAGCCATATGTTCCAAGAGCATTTTCGATTGTTTTAGCTTTCCTAATCGTCACATTTCTTCATGTTGTAATTGGAGAACTTGCGCCTAAAACGTTCGCCATTCAAAAAGCAGAAAAAATCACCGTCATGTTTTCTCCTTTCCTTATCTGGTTTTATAAAATTACGTATCCGTTTATATGGCTTTTAAATCATTCTGCTCGCATGATTACGAAAACATTTGGGCTTCACTCTGTTAGCGAGCATGAAGTGGCTCATTCTGAAGAAGAGCTTCGTTTGCTTTTATCCGAAAGTTACGAACGTGGCGAAATTAATCAATCAGAATTTCGCTATGTTGATCGCATTTTTGAATTTGACGACAGAGTTGCTCATGAAATTATGATTCCTCGTACAGAAATGGTCGCTGTTAACAAAAATATGACGCTGAAAGAGTTCTCACAATATACAGATCAACAACCTTACACACGATATCCTGTTATTGAAGGGGATAAAGATCATGTAATTGGATTAATTAATGTAAAAGAAGCGTTAAAGAGCTATGTTCGTGAAGACTCTGCTAACTCAAGAACCATCGAGGATCTTATTAAACCAATTATCACTGTTTTAGATTCTATCCCTGTTCGTGATCTTCTCTTAAAAATGCAGAAAGAACGAATTCATATGGCCATTTTGTTTGATGAATACGGAGGAACACAAGGACTTGTTACAGTAGAAGATATTTTAGAAGAAATTGTAGGAGAAATACGAGACGAGTTTGATGTAAACGAACTGCCCTATATTCAAACGCTTTCACAAACTCACTATATTTTAGATGGAAAAGTGCTCATTGAAGAAGTTAATCATTTGCTTGGTATCTCTATTGAGGAGGATGAAGTAGATACAATTGGCGGCTACTTGCTTCTCCAGCAAATTGGAGATGGAACAAATCTGTATGCGGATGTGGAAGGCTACCGATTCACCCCCAAAAACATTATTGGAAATCAAATTAAATCTGTTGAAGTAAATAAGATTCCCACTGAACACTAATTATTGAAAGAAGGTGAAGGAATGTGGAAATATTTTATATTACTCCAGAACAGCAGCTTTTTATTACCCTACCGCTTTTAGCTGTTATTGCAGGTTTTCTTTATGAAGTTTTGTTTCGTAACATTTTTATAGGTCCTTTCTTTTCTTTTTGGTTTCCACTTTTGCTCTACTGGAGCATTCCTTCCTTTCAATATTCGCTGAATTGGATATTATACAGTATAGGATGTGCCTTCATTTCTTTACTTTCTTCTTATACAACTAAAAAGTGGCTTAAACTCTAAAAATCGCATTCCCGTAACAAAGAGGTTTCTTTCTTTATACATTTCCTTACATTTTGGTTACAACGCTTGTATTTTGTTTTCTATACGATATGATACGAACGAATAGCTTTTTCGTACGGAGGGAACTATGGATAAACAATACTTCACAGAACTCATATCAAATCAGATTCGTTATGTACGTTTAGAACAAAAGTTTACTCAAGAAAGAATGGCTTATTTACTTGGCATCTCAAAAAAAACACTTTCTCAAATTGAGAAGGAAAAGAAAACAGCAAGCTGGGCTGTTATTGTAACCCTTTGCGCTCTTTTTGAAGAAAGTACAGCATTGAAAAAAGCTATTGGAGACAATCCTGTTGATACAGTTCAATTTATTGCTTTAGAAGACTCCGATCCTCCGCAAGATAAACGACTTGGCGGCGGTATTTGGTGGCGCGAATTAAAATCAAGCGGCCCATTTCGCTTACAGCAAAACATTATTAGTAAACACTATCGCATTTTAGACTTTCATAATTATCGTTATTCAAGCTCTTTTTCAAAGAAAGAAATGATGAGTAGAATGAACGAATTACTTAAACAGTGCCCACTGCAGCCTATTTTAAAAAAATAGGCTATTATTTTTGCCTTTTTCTCCTTTCTCCTTTCTCCTTCTGCATATATTTCAGCAACCGAGCCATTATAAGAATAACCTATTATAATGAAGGAGATAAAAAGATGAGAAAGCTTTGGCTTGTTTTATTTAGCGCTATAATTATGTTTCCTTCTTTAGCACATGCTGAAGAAAAAGAAACGCTAGTCCGTATTGTGAACGCCTCAAGCAACAATGAATCTGTTGACATCTACATTGACCATAAGCCGGCTGTGGAAGGAGCTCTTTTTAAAAATGCAACAGATTATATGACTTTAGAAGAAGGAGCTCATACAATAGAGGTCTATCGTTCTGGTGAAAAGGAAACACCACTCATCGTAGGTGATGTAGAAACAGAAGGAAATCAAGCATATACTGTGATTGCATTCGAAAAAGAAAAAAAAATGAGCTTAAAACTTCTTAATGATGAAACTTCAGCTCCGAAAGGAAAAGCAAATGTACGAGTTTTAAACCTTGCTCCTGTTTCTAACGATCTTGAAGCAAGTATTAAAGATGGGAAAAAGCTTTTTGATAATCTTGCTTTTAATGATGTTTCTTCTTATGAAGAAATTAAAGCGGAATCAAAACTTCATATTAAAGATAATGATAAAAAGGTAACGTCACTGTCGCAAACACTTCAGTCAGGATCTGCTTATACAGTATTGGCGGTAAACTCGCGAAATCAAGTTGAGACCGTTCTCCTTCAGGATAACGCCATTTTGTCACCATCTCTTGTTCCGAAAACTGGAATGGGTGGAATGAGTTCTTCCCATACCCTTTCGTATGCTGCTCTTGTTATTTTAGGAGGATGCGTATTTTTCCTCCGTCGCCGTCACCAATGAAGCACTTCTTTTTAGGCTGTATTTTTCTAGTTTTCCTGTTTTTTAATTCACCTTATACTCTTGCTGCTCATCATGATCAGCCTGTTCTGCTTCTTATTCCAACGGCAAACATTGTAGCCCCTATTGAAGCGCATGGACTTTCACAAAACGGGGAGATTATTTTACCCGAAAACAGCAGTAGCGTAACATGGTTTCAAAATAGTTCTTCCCCAGGAGAACGAGGGAATGCTGTTATTGCAGGACATGTTGACAGTAAAAAAGGACGGGCTATTTTTTATTCACTTTCTAAAATGCGAAAAGGTGACACTTTTTTTATACAAAAGAAAAGTGGAAAAACGATGTCTTTCACAGTGACAAAAACAGCAGTATATGAACGAAATCAGTTTCCCGTGAACAAAGTTTTTGGTTCTTCTTCAAAAAGAACTGTCCATTTAGTTACATGTACAGGGCTGTTTAATAAAGAAGAAGGAACACATGCAGACCGCCTTCTTGTGACTGCAACATTAAATCCTTTTTCACATTAAAAAAAGCGTTCTTTTACAAACGCTTTTGATCATGCTCTTACGCCCAAAGGTTACGCGAGCCTGCTTAATTTTAGTATAAGTTATGAAACGGTTTTCAGAACAAGTATAAAAAGCGCGGAGAAAATCTCCGCGCTTCTTTTATGCGTTATTCTTTTTTTCAGCATCTTTTGCTTTTAGAATCGTCATACGTTTCTTAAGGTAAAGACCTTGGAATGTTCCAAAGACGTTTCCGATTACCCAATAAAGAGCTAACGCAGATGGTAAACTTAAACCAGCGATTAAAACAAAAACTGGCATAATGTACATCATAATTTTCATTTGCGGTAATACTTCATCAGTTGTCATCCCTGCTTTAACTTGTAAGAACGTTGTACAAGCTGCAACAATCGGGAAAATAAAGTATGGATCTGGAGCTCCTAAACTTACCCATAGGAACGAGTGATCAGCAATTTCTTGTGTTCTTGCAATAGCATAATAGAAAGCCATAATAATCGGCATCTGGATAAAGATTGGTAAACATCCACCAATCGGATTGATGCTATGCTTCTGATAAAGCTGCATCATTTCTTGCTGTAATTTCTGTTGTGATTGAGCATCTTTTGATGGATACTTTTCACGAAGTTTTTCCATTTCAGGACGAAGCGCTTGCATTGCCATTGTACTACGTTGTTGTCTAATGATAAGCGGCAATAGAATAAGACGAATTAAAATGGTAACTAAAATAATTGACAGTCCATACTCGTTTCCTAACCAGTGAGCAACATGTGTTAATAATTGAGACATTGGATACACAAAGTACTCATTCCAAATTCCTGTACTATCTGCAGTAATAGGCTCTTTAATACTACAGCCGGCTAAAAGAAAAAGGGCCGGGATAAATAAGGCTAACTTTTTTTTCATAATCCTTCCTCCTAAAAAAATCGTGGTTGAAATACGACGTTCATTGCAGAAGAGAAAGGATCTTCTTCATCTATGTTAGCTGGCTCTTTTACGGGCTTTTTCACTTGCAAGTAGGAAAAATAGTGTAAAGGTCTACATACTCTCCCTTTTTCAAATAAATGTTTCCCTGTTACTAACTGCTTGTCTATTCTTTGGGCACGAACATAAAAATAAGATCTTTTATTGCATGCTAAATAATAGGAAACCGCTAGTAGAAACAAACTTGCATATGAAACGCACAGCAATAATTCAATTGAAAAGTCCATATAACAACTCTCTTTCGCGTTTCTACTTAATTCCTTCCCTAGTATACCATTTTCACTTGTAATATAAAACTGTTCATTTAAGATTATAGGGAAAAATACCAAATTTTCCTCTATACAAAAAAACGCTCTTCCATCCCTTTAGTGGAAGAACGCTTTTAATGTCCATTATTTCATTGTTACTGTCATACAAACGGTTTCTCCTTTTATAACAGAATCCGTAGCTACCAAAGAGATTTTTTCCGAATCAGCACTATTTGTGACAACAACAGGCGTTACTGTACTTTTAGCCTTCTCTCTTACTTTTTCTAAATCAACAGTTAATAGCTTGTCTCCCTTTTTAACTTTTGAGCCTTCTTTTACATGAGCAGTAAATCCATCTCCTTCCATAGCTACTGTTTCAAGCCCAACGTGAATAATAATCTCCGCTCCGTTTTCTGTTTTTAATCCTATAGCATGTTTTGTATGAAAAAGCTGGACAATCTCACCGTCTATTGGAGCGACAACTTCTCCATTTGTTGGTTCAATTGCAAACCCTTCTCCCATCATTTTTTGCGAAAAAACAGGGTCCGGAACGTTTTCAAGGCTAAAAATGCGGCCAGTAAGAGGGGCGGTAATATTCTCTTCTCTCGTTTTCTTTCCAAACAATTTTTTGAACACGTCTCTCTCTCCCTTACATTTTTTAATAGTTTAATTTTTTTAATCTTTTGCTTATTTAATCATTTTTTCTTTCTCTCTGCAAAAAATAAGGCTCTATCAGAAAAAGTGCAGAAATCTTTCTGCACTTTTTGCAACTATTTTCGTTTCGAACCGTTCATACTTGTAGGGTTATTTTTTATATTAAAAAAAGAATGAAAAATCTCGTACGTGTAGAAGATGATGAGAAGAACAATCCCAGCTACAAATGGACTTTGAAGCCAGCTTTTTATGAGCGCACCTTCTTCAAGAGGTATATTCTTAAATAAAAGATAAAGAGCGAACGTTGCTAATAAAACAGACAAAAGGAGCTGTAATTCAAATAAATCACCTGCATCTCTTCGCTCAAACGAAAGATATATCCCCGGAAGAGAAAGAGAGCTGATACAAGCTGTGAGTATACCGAGGAGGATCATTCTTATGCCTGATACTCTACCAACAACAAAGGCTGTTAAAACTCCTATGAAAAAACAAAAAACAAGTGCATTATAAAGAGACAGAGGTAAATGGAAACAGCAAAGGTAGATGGCGGAAAAGGTAGCTGAAATAGTAGTGGAAAAAGTAATAAGTGCTACTGTCGTCTTTTTTTCTTTTAGTGATGTTTGATAACGATAAAGGTAGAAAAGCGTCCAAGTAAAGCACCATAGTAAGAAAAATAAAATAAGAAACAGCATATTTTTCCTCCTTCAAATCTATTTATAGTCGCATTTCATCATTCGAATATTTAGTAAGGGAACTCTATCTTACATATATGCGTACTTTGCTAGATTTAGTCCTTTCTTCTCTACCTTCTATGTTAATTGAACTATTTTTTTAAAGATGATGGAAAATACTTTGCACATTTCACAAAGAATCGCTAAGATTAAGAAGGACTAGAAGCCTCTTTTTTCCTTTTATAAGTGCTAGAAGAGAGCTGATGAAAAGAGAAGTTTAGCTTTATGTTTCAAAGGAATTACGATATAATATTTTTCTACAAAACAATGAAATTGCTAGGTGAAGAGAATGGGAAATAATCGATCTAATGTGCCTCGTTTTGATGTTAATATAGCATTTTTGCTATTTTTATTTTTTTGTGTTAGCTGTATCGGCATCTACAGCGCTCAGTCTTCAGGACAGTACAACGAAAACTTTTTAGTAAAACAAATTATATGGTATATCGTTTCAGGAGGGATTGCTTTTGGGGTCATGTTTTTAGATAGTGATCAACTTCAAAAGCTTTCCTGGTATGCGTACGCATTTGGAGTCTTTTTATTACTAATTTTATTTGTAGCCCCTAACACAAGTTTTACACCAGTTCGTAACGGAGCTCAAAGCTGGTTCATCTTTCCAGGGCTTGGTTCTATTCAGCCTTCGGAGTTTGTAAAAGTCTTTCTGGTAGTTGCATTAAGTAACGTCGTCACAAAGCATAATGAAAAGTATCGTATTCGCGGTTTTCGTGAAGACTTTCTTCTTCTTTTGAAAATGGGTCTAACGCTTGCTCTTCCACTTGGACTTGTATTGAGTCAGCCTGACCTTGGAACAAGCCTTGTACTTCTTGCTATCTTTGTTGGACTTGTGTTTGTATCAGGTATTTCATGGAAACTTATCGTTCCTGCTTTTTCTGTTTTAGCTGTTTTTGGGGGCACAGTATTGTCTCTTGTTATGTACGCTCCTGACTTTCTTGAAAAGTACTTAGGAGTCAACCCATACCAGCTTACACGTATTTACGCATGGCTTGATCCGCGTTCTTACAGCGGAGAAGGCGCTTATCACCTCTTGCAGTCGTTAATGGCAATTGGTTCAGGAATGGTTGAAGGGAAAGGAATTGGCGGAGAAGGCGTCTACATTCCTGAAGGTCATACAGACTTTATCTTTGCTATTATTGCCGAAGACTTTGGCTTTATTGGAGGAAGCGTCGTAATTAGTCTTTTCTTTGTTCTTATCTACTATCTCATTAAATTAGGTCTTGAAACAAAGGAAGCTTTCAACTCCTACCTTTGTGTTGGTGTAATTTCAATGGTTACGTTTCACGTTTTCCAAAACATCGGTATGACAATTCAAGTTCTTCCGATTACAGGTATCCCTCTTCCGTTTATTTCATACGGAGGAAGCTCCCTTATGGGGAATATGCTTGCGATGGGTCTTATGCTTGGTGTTTCATATCATCATAAACGCTATATGTTCAGTTCAAACGGGTAGTAGAGCAATTAAAAATTGCTCTACTTTTTTTATTTACAAAATTATATAAAAGTGGTATATTTATTTCATAGAAAGCGTTTCCAATATGATTTCTTCCTGAAGCATTGTTGCTGAACGCTTTTGCTCAAAGGCCTTGCCATTAGCCTTTTATCCTTTTTTCATTATACAAACGATTAGCCCCTAGAACCACGTTCTAGGGGTGCTTTTTTTCGTTAAGCAACATGTTTCACTTCTACTTTTTGAATGCTTTTACCGTTCATCTCTTTTACTGTAAAGAACACATGATCATCATACGAAACAGTATCTCCTTCTTTCACATCATAATTTTGCATAAGAAGCCAGCCGCTAATTGTATCAACTTCATCATCTTCGAGTGAAAGATCTAAAAGCTCATTCACTTTTGCAATGAGTACTTTTCCATCAAGTAAAACCGTAGAATCATCCACTTTCTCAATGTACGGTAATTCATGGATATCAAATTCATCACGAATCTCTCCTACGATTTCTTCTACAATATCTTCAAGTGTAACAATGCCAGACGTTCCTCCATATTCATCAAACAAAACGGCTAAATGCGCATTCTCTTTTTGCATTTGCAGGAGCAAATCATGAATGGCTACTGAATCAATGACTTGAATAACAGGACGAACGTAACGACTGAGATTCACATTTGGACTCTTTTTCTTCATCAAAATGTCGTTATATAAATCTTTAACATTAACCATTCCAACGATTTGGTCTTTGTCATCGCCATGTACAACAGGATAACGAGTAAATTTATGCTGCTTAATTTCCTGTAAGTTCTCTTGTAGTGATTTTTCAAGTTGCAGCACAAACATCTCTGTTCGAGGCACCATAATTTCACGTGCTAATCGATTATCAAATTCAAACACATTTTGCACGTATTGTAATTCCGAAGAGTTGATCTCTCCACCTCGATAGCTCTCAGCTATTAGAAGACGAATCTCTTCTTCACTATGAGCCATTTCATTCTCTCCAACGGCTTTAAAGCCAAACATACGAGCTAATACTCGCGCTGATGTATTTAAGAACCAAATAAATGGATAAAAAATGCGATAAAACCAAATAAGTGGGGTTGCTGTAAACATCACAATCTTTTCAGCTTTATAAATCGCAAATGTTTTTGGTGCAAGCTCTCCTGTTACAACATGTAAAAAGGTAACAAAGGCAAAGGAAACGACAAAAGAAACGGTTGATGAAAGAGAAGCAGCTAAACCTATTTTTTCAAAAAGCGGTAGGAGTAAACGATGTATTGTCGGTTCTCCTAACCACCCAAGCCCAAGAGACGTTAGCGTAATCCCAAGCTGACAAACAGATAAATATTCATCAAGGTGAGTGACTAGCTTTTTCGCAGCAACCGCTCGCTTGTTTCCTTCTTTTATGCGCTGATCTAACTGTGAAGCTCGAACTTTTACAATGGCAAACTCAGAAGCAACAAAAAAGCCCGAACATATTAAAAGTAAAATTAATGAAACTAATTTAATGGCAATCAATTTCGTCGTACACATTAAAATGTACGAACTACACCTCCTTAAAAATTTCAGTAAAGTTCTTCCACTCTTTCCTTTCCAAGCTTTTCAGTGTATGATAAATGCACGTGATACATCTTTATTAAGGTGGGTGAACAAAATGGCAATTGGTCCTGGTGAATGGTTCATTATTATTGTTGTTGCTCTCCTTATTTTTGGTCCTAAAAAACTTCCAGAGCTTGGCCGAGCCGCTGGTACAACTCTTCGTGAGTTCAAAAAAGCACTCTCTGGTGAAAGCTCTTCAGACACCGAAGAGAAACTGAAGTAAAAAAGTCCCTTAAAGGGACTTTTTTAGCTTTAAAGTCTTGTTCCATGAATATCGTTACCCTTTTCATAAAGTTGCTAACCTTTTTAAAAAAGCTTTGTCATAAAGACATAAAGGAAAGGGAAAAAAGCTGCTGCCCACCCGGACAAAGCAGCCTCTTTCTTATTGCTGTATCGCTGTTTCAAGCGCTACTTCAATCATTTCGTTAAATGTAGTTTGTCTTTCTTCTGCTGTTGTTTCTTCTCCTGTTAATACATGGTCACTAACCGTTAAAATGGATAGTGCATTTCGGTCAAACTTTGCAGCAATCGTGTAAAGAGCTGTTGTTTCCATTTCAATCGCTAACATACCATAGCGAGCCCATTTTTCCCAATCTGCATTTTCATTGTAGAACTGATCTGCCGTAAAGACGCTACCAACGCGAAGACTCAACCCTTTTTCTGTGCCAACATCGTACGCTTTTTTCAGCAAATCAAAATTAGCTGTTGGAGCATAATCAATGCCACCAAACGTCATACGGTTCATTTGTGAGTCTGTTGAAGATGTCATAGCTAAAATAACGTCACGAACGTTTACATCTTTCTTTAAAGCCCCACACGTACCAACGCGGATAAGGTTTTTCACATCATAAGATTGAATTAATTCTGTCGCATAAATAGAAATAGACGGAACACCCATACCTGTTCCTTGCACAGAGATGCGTTTTCCTTTATATGTACCTGTATATCCAAGCATACCGCGCACTTCGTTATAACATGTTACATCTTCTAGAAATGTCTCAGCAATGTATTTTGCACGAAGCGGATCTCCTGGAAGTAAAATCGTTTCTGCAATTTGTCCTTTTTCTGCTCCAATATGTACACTCATTCAATTGTCCTCCTAATAGAAATAGCTTCTCTTTACTATACCATATAAAAAGCTGAACTTGTAATTCCCAAGGCTCCTCCCTTTTCCTAGTGAAAAATGGATGGCTATTTTTTGTTGAAATGCTCATCCTATGAAAGAACATATCGTTCACATAAAAAACGAAAGTAAGGAGCTGATGGAAGTGGGAAAAAAGCAACGTAACCGCATTAATAGCCCAAAGAAAAATAAACCATGTAACAGTCGATAAAGAGGTTCATGAAAAAGAACATAGCGCTATAAAACGAAAAAATGGCCCTGGCAATCACATATAAAAAAAGAGCCTCTAATGGCTCTTTTTATACGTGAGAATGAAGCTGAACAGGCTTCCATCCTCCTGAAAGAAGCTTATAATAATATTTCCCTCTTGTTCCTTCATCAATTAAAATGATATCTCGCGTTCCAACATAGCGAGCGTGAAAATCCTTTGGCAAACGATCTGATACATTAAAATTTCGAAATACTTGGCTAATAACATCCGAATGACTGTGCCCTTTTAAAGACATCTTATACACTTGACGATAGCCGTTTCGGTCCCCAGGATTCGGCGTTTGCATAATGGTAATTTCATATTTCAATGGTCTTTTGACAAGTCGTTTGAAAGTCATTAACACGCTAATTCCCCCCTGCTTTTTCTTCTTTACATTATTAGCTAAGAGGAGAGAGATTTCCTTTCTCTAAAAAAAACTAATTTTGTCGAACGTTTACATATCTAGGAAATACGGTTGCGCGGTTCCTTTTGAGCATGGATTTGCGACTGTATGTCTTGATCTTTCATTTTTAAAGTAGCATGAGAAATCAAGTCATATTGAGTTGCAGAAAGTGAAACGAAAAACACGGTATCATGCGGATAGCATGTTACAGATAAATCTGCTGTTACTGCAAATTCTCCAGCTTCATTTAGCTCATAAGTTTGGGGGCCACATAAAACATATGGACGCCTATTTGGTGCAAACTTAATATCCTCTAAAAAGGTTAGTGCTCTCTCTTTTACTGCATACCCAAAAGAAGAGGTTAAAATTTTAATCATCTCACCGTGCACTTCTCCGTGTAAAAACGGAATTTTTTCAAACATATATTGAATTTGTCGATATGGGACCATCGACTTTAGTTTTTCATAGTATTCTTTTACTTCTAAAAGAGGAGACTCTTGTAACAATTTAGAGGCGCTTTTTAAAAATAAGGTTTGTAAAGACAAGTAAGCTCTCTGTTCCATTAGATGTATAATCCTCCCTTTGCCTAAATCAACTCATCATTCATGGGCACGCTTTTCTTCCGCTGAATCTGTTAATCGTTGATGAATTTTGATTAACAAAATTAATACAACTCCTCCAGCGAGAAATCCAGCTGTTACATCTGTAAAATAGTGAACGCCCAAGTAAATGCGACTAAAACCAATTAAGCCAATGAGCAGGCTAAACAACACAACCATAATAACTTGTTTTGCTTTGCGAGAAACACAGTATGTTATTAATACATAGGCTACAAAGCCAAAGAAAACAAACGAATTCATTGAATGACCGCTTGGAAAGCTAAAATGTGTAGCTGGAACAAGCTGGTCTTGTGGTCGTGTTCTTGCAAAAAACTCCTTTAGCATAAAGTTTAAAGTGCGTGGCACAATAAAAGAAAGAATGGCAAACAAAGCAAGAACTTTGTCACCTTTATATAAGCTATATCCAAACAAGATAAGCGTAAAGAACATAACAAATTTCCACGATCCTAAGTTTGTAATAAATAAGAAAACGGTTGTAGCTGCATCGCTTTGAAATGAAGAAGAGATTAAAGCAATCTCTTTATCAATTCCTACGATAAAAGATGTTTCATACGTAAATCCAATTATTAAAAAAAGTAAAATCATTAAACATAACCATACAGTTAAATGAAACTTCCCCATTATTTTCATCCTTTATTAAAGAAGACAAAGCTCCCTCTGTCTTCTTCTGACATGTTATTTTTTAGGTTTTAAGTAATGTTCATTTTTAGGAGATTGGGTGATATATGGAAGAAATTCGTGTGAAAACTCCATTTTCTCTTTCTCATTTGTGTTCCCTTTTTTCTTCTCCTCATAACGATTACGCAATGAAATCTCCTCCTTTCACACATTAATGTGTGTTAAGGTGGAGAACATTATCCGCACTAATCACTTTTTCAGGTGCTTTTGAATATCATTTTGTAATGCTTCAATGTTTTGATAACAAGGATCTGTACCAAACATTTTACGTATAATAGCTTTCACGTTATCGTGAATGGAAAGCTCTTCTTCCCAAGATTTTTCTTTCTCACTAGGTGTGTATGTAGAGTAAAGCAAGAAGAGCAAGAAATGTGCAAGCATATATAAATCATCTTGAATTTCTTCTTGCTTCTTACGCTCTTCTACCCTCCTAGCTAATCCAAAATCGATAATTGAAATAGACTTTTCTCGTAAAATGATGTTTGGAATACGCAAATCGTTGTGAACAATGCCTTTTTTGTGAAGGATCTGAACCAAGCATGTAACATCAAGCAGAGCTTTTAACGCTTCCTGCTCAGAAAATTTTCTATCTTCTTCAAAAATCAGGTCTTCAAATGTTTTACCGTGAATGTAATCCATCACAATACAATAGTGGTTATTCCAAATGAAGGCATTACGAAGAGTGGGAAATTCCGTATTTGTTAAAGAGGTTAAAATATCGGCTTCCGTTAAAAACGAGTTCTTTCCTTTTTTTGTTCCTTTTCGGGAAGGCCGCAACTGTTTTAACACATAGTGATGTTCTTCATTTCGTAAATCTTGGACAATATACGTAATACCGAAGCCTCCAAATCCTAAGACTTCCTTGACAACGTAGCGGTTTATAATAATCGTATTCAGTTTAATTGGATGATCAAACAGCAATCGTTTTATATGTTTTAACATGTAATTACCGCTTTTTGATTTTTGGCTTTTTGTTTTCTTCTCCAGTTCATGCTTCCCGTCCTCTGCTTTTATAGTGAAATTCATCTACTTTAATAACGTTTTATCAGCTTTAAGAGTTTCACAATACGAGAGAACATACACCTTAATTATGTTCCCCTTTAGATTATTTTCAAACCTATTATACATAGAAATCTGAAAAGGAAGTGGTTTTCGTTGTTCACAAAATTATGGTCTTCCTTCAAAAAAGAAAATAACGACTCTTTTCCAATTTCAATGGCTTTGTGCGTATCATTATTAAAAACGCAGTTAAAGGAACAGCAATCTTCATCTCTTCTTTCGACCAAAGAAGAAGCCATTATTAAAGATATTCGGTCAATCACCAGACGTGCAAATATTAATAATATAACAAGGACAAATGCTTACCTCGATTTTTTTAAGCAGCACCCTTCTATTCATTGGGCCCTTCTTGCGCACTTTGTTTCCCGCAATGGAGGGTATCATATGACAGATTTAGAAGGAAGGTTAATTCCGCATCTTTTAAAACAAAAAAACCGGAAAGCTTTCTTCTTATTTTTAGAACGAGCCAATGCTCTTATTTTTCATGATGCCTTTCCACAGCTTCTTCTTTTTAGAGAAAGTACACGCTGTCAAAAGCCTCTTTTTCATCTTCTCCCTTTTTTTAACGTTTCTTGTTTTATGGAAAAAGTATGGAACGTTTTTTGGGAATATCCTAACAGTGAATTTCTTACAACAGCTCTTATTATTAATGAGCAACATCATCTTGAACAGAAGCTTGTGACCACAAAAGTCGTGCAGCAGAACGTACTTAGAACATGGCCTTTTTTACTTCAGCAATCTTTAGGATTAACAGAAGTCTTACTACCGTCATCTTCCCGTTTGTTCAGCATTACTGTAAATGACTTCTCATCTCTTACAGAACGTATTAAAGTAGGGAAAATGTTGTATAGTATCCTGTACGATAGAGTTTTATTTGATGACTTCCTTCTCTTCGCAGCATCTACTATTCATAGAGGATCACGTGAAGATTATGCCGAGCACTTATTTTCCATTATAGAAATGCAAAAAACAAAGCTGTATAGTCCTCCTCTTAAAACAGCTTGGCCTAATGTTGTTCATCCTTCTCTTCCTCATCAAGACTGGTATAAAAATGATTATGTTTTAAATTTGTTTGCAAGTGAGAAATGCGTCATTCCTAAAGATATAACGGCAAGCTATTCTCGTAAAATTAAAGCACTAAACTCACTTTCTCATACGCTCTCTTCATAAAAAAGAGCACAGAACCAAGCTCTGCGCTCTCTTTTTCTATTCTTCTTCCTCTTCTTCATCAATGATGCTTTTCACAATAAGATAGTCAAACATAATGTCCGCAAGCTCTTCTAGCTCTTGGGATGAAGGGACAAACCCTCGGCGTATTAACTCTTCATAGAAAAAATCAGCCATTTCTTCCGTGTCAATCACAACTTCGATTTCTTTCACAGAATCCCTCCTTTGTAAAACGTATGAAATATAGAAGCTATGTATGTACAAAAAGCATAAACAGAACTCTTTTTTCTTTTTTAGTTCTACTAACTCTAGTTTATCCATAAAGTAGAGTAACTAGTAAAAAGGAGCGTGTTTATCATGAAAAATTCTTTTGCACAAAAAGAAATCCAAGCAAAAAGCAATACAACTTCTTCGTTGGAAGAAAGAATTGATGAGTGCTTGGAAAAGGGTCTTCATATTTTACTTTACGCCGGAGCGCTACCTGTGACGCTCTGGATCATCTTACAGTTTTTCACTAGCTTTCTATGAAATTTTACGTAAATGTTTCAATACTAACTCCATCACTTCTTTATATTCTTCATCTTTGAACCACTCATATAAAAAGGAATAATCATTATAGACATCTAATAGACCATCGATAATTTTTAAACGTTCTGCCATAAGACGCTCCTTGTTTTCTCCTACTTCATTCGGCTTTTTCATCGCTGGTAACAACTCCGTCTTATTAATTTCTTTTCCAGAATAAAGAATACCAACATTTTGAATGTAACGTTCTGCATACTCATACGGAGCAACAAGATGAAGTTCTTCTTCTCCTGCTTCAAGCCACTCTCCGTCTTTTACACGAGATAGTTCGTAAATAATATCTTCCCAGCTGTCTTCTTGATAGCGCCAAATTTCAGTGCGAATCCCAATAATTTTAAACAAATCTTCGCCATAATTATGGACTTGCACAACATCACCAAAAAAATATTTGTACTCTAGGTCGATTCTTTCTTGAATAATGATTTGTCCATCATACTCTTCAAGGGATTCAATCGCATCTTCTAGAAACAAGCCTTCGCTATGATTAACCTCATATACATGCATCCCGTCCATCAATTTGATGTCGGTAATGGTGCCAACTGTTCCATAGATGGTAATGACAACAGTATCTCCAATGCTAAATTTCGGTTCTTTTCCATTAGCCATCTTCTTGCACCTCCTTAACACCTCAGCAACAATTACGAAAAGTTAAGATAGTATATGCAAAAAGAGAAAAAGCGCAATAGGAAGATGAAAGAAAGATGCATTTAACCTAAAAAACTTTTACATAGAAAAGCCGAGGGAGAACTCCCTCGGCTTTTAACGCTCTTCTTCGTAAAGCTCCCATGCTAGATCAAACGTTGACATTCCGTCAAAATAGTCACCGTTAAGTTCTAAGTAAGAGCTAATTTCGTTATAATCTGTTGAATCTTTAGGAAAACTATGGTCTTCATACATATGACGTGCAAGCTTACCAAGCGGATCAGAAGCTTTATTATGACGATGCTTCATCATGTAGTGGTAAAAAGATTTCATTGTGATTCTCCTTTTTTACAATAATTTCTATTATGAAGCAGCAAGGGAATGAATTCTCACAGTAGCGATATTTGAGCTTTTAAGCTTATAAACATACTCTTTTATTTTCAAGATTGCTGTTTGCATTTCAAAAATTTGGGTAAATTGATGGATAAGGATATAGACTACCCTTCTGTCTACTCCCACTGCAAAGTGTGGGAAACTATGTGAAATCGTAACATAAAATTAATGTTTGTTAAAGAAGGATTACAAATCATTGAAGAAACGTTAACAGCGGACAAATATTCACACTTACGCGATAAGATAAGAATACACTATTTCTTAAATGAAAGTTAACTAATTTTATCAAACGTTGGAGGTACCTATGAGTACAGGTCAAACAAATAAACGAACAGCGTATTTTGATAACGCCAAGTTTGTGCTTATTTTCCTCGTTGTGTTTGGTCATACGATATCTCCTTACCGAACTGAAACGAGCGAACTTCTGTCTGTCTATCACTTTATTTTTATCTTTCATATGCCGGTATTTATTTTACTTGCTGGATATTTTTCAAAGAATTTTCATAAAAAAGGATACTATAAAAAAACTTTTACAAAAGTTCTTCTGCCGTATTTAATATTTCAAACTGTATATACTTTTTTCTATAATTTCATCTATGGAGTTGATACGTATAGCGTAGACTACTATCTTGTTCCTAGATGGGCAATGTGGTTTTTACTGAGCTTAGTATTCTGGAAACTTATGCTTCCTTACTTCGCAAAGCTCAAACCATCGATTGGAATGACCGTTTCGATTTTACTCGGTTTACTCGTTGGGCTCTTTAACTTTTATGATGGAATTGAAGATTTCTTAAGCATTAGCCGTATGCTTGTTTTCTTCCCATTTTTTCTTCTTGGTTATTATTTATCACAACGAGAAAATCCGTTTGGTTTGCTAGTAACTCCTGTTGGACGGGTATTATCAGTCGTTATTTTACTTTGTACGCTTATTGGATCGTATTATTTCTTAAATGATACGCAATATACGGAAATGCTTTATGGTACAAAAATGTATGATAGCTTTTCAGATTTCTATATTCGAATTGCTCACTACGTTATTGCCTTCATTGTATCATTTGCATTTATGGCCCTTATTCCAAGCAAACGCTCCATTTTTACAGGAATTGGGCAGCGCTCCCTTTACGTTTATTTACTACATGGCTTCTTCCTAAAATGGTTTTTCACAACAGATTACGCTCAGACGATGCAAACGGTCAGTGATTTCGCATTTCTAACACTTCTGTCCATTGCCATTACGCTATTAACAGGAAGCAAACTTGTAGATATTGTGCTTAGTAAAATAAAAGGAATGAAACGCTTGTTTCGACCAAAAAACGTTACGGCGTCTTCTAAATAAAAAAAGCTTCTTCCAAATTGGAAGAAGCTTTTTTCTATGGAAAAGAAGGTTTTTTCTCTATATGAGAGAATTGTTCTTTTAAAGGACTATCTCAAAACGTAAGGAGAATTAAACATGGAAATTGCTTACTATCAAAACAAATTTATAGACGTAGACTCCCCGGCTCTTCCTATTGATGAACGAGGACATCAGTTCGGAGATGGAGTGTACGAGTATATTCGAGTATATGACGGGACCCCGCTTTTTTTAGATGAACATCTTGATCGTTTAGAAAAAAGTGCCGCTGAAATTAAATTAACCCTTCCGTATCGAAGAGATGAGATAACAGGAATTATTTATGAAGGAATTAAACGTTCTTCCTTGAAGGAAGCAGCAGTTTATTTCCAAATCACACGAGGAATCGCTCCTCGTAACCATTCGTTTCCAAACGTTAAAGCTGTATTTTCTATGACTGTAAAGAAAGCGACTATTTTTACGGATGAAGCTCGCACCAAAGGGATTTCTGTCATGCTAAGGCAGGACGAACGGTGGGCCAACTGCTTTATTAAATCACTGAATTTGCTTCCGAATGTGCTTTCAAAACAAGAAGCAATTGAAAAAGGATATGATGAAGCGATTTTTGTACATGAAGATTTCGTGCGTGAAGGTACAAGCTGCAATGTCTTTATGGTAAAGGACGGCACTCTTTATACTCCTCCTGCAACAAGACATATTTTACACGGCATTACAAGAAAAGCCGTGCTAGACTGCGCGCGTGAATATAATATTCCTGTTCGAGAGCAGGCCATTAATACAACATTTTTCAAAAATTGTGATGAAGCATTTATTACAAGCACATCCATTGAAATTATGCCTATTTATTCTATTGAAGATCAAATACTGCCAAAAGAGCGCCCTGTAACAGAAAGACTTTATTCTGCTTATCAGAATTTTTATAAACAAGAAGTATAGAAAGAAAGCCTTTCATATTGAAAGGCTTTCTCTTCTCCCTAAAAGTTAAAGTAGTTGCGCTTGAGCAAGCGAGGTTGTTTCATTAAGTGATGAAATGAAATAGAGTCGTCAATTTTGTTTGTATCAATTAGTAAAAGTTGATCTTCAATATTTGTAATAACATCTTCTTCTTGATACTCCATTAAACAGTTTTCGCATTTCACACAAGGAGTCTCTGTAATTTCAATACTTCTCGTGCCATCAGGAAGTTCCCAATACACTGTATTTTTTTCGATTTTTGCTCCTTCTGCTTCACACCATAAACAGTTCATCATCCTCTGCTCCCTTCCTGTTTGTCACATTCACTCTCTTTCCGGCGCTCTGCTTCATATTTCTTTTCTTTTAATTCATCACGCTTTTCTCGTTTATTTTTCAATGTTTCATGTGTTGGATTACTTTCGTACGTTTGGCGTCTGTTATATCTTTTTAATCCTTCTGGTACAAGATTGAACTGTTCATCGTTCATTAAACTGGAGATACCTGTTGTTGTCTTTTGCTCTTTCATATATGGATAAACTTCTTCAAAATAAGCATCTGCTGTTCCTTCTGTATAACTTTCAGGCTCTGGATATGTTGTAATAACACCTTCAAAGTTTCTGAGCACAACTTTTTTAGCGCTTTGAGAAATAATATAATTTGGCTGAACAGAAATCTTTCCGCCTCCTCCTGGAGCATCCACAACAAAGGTAGGTACGAACATTTTTATTGATCCTATCATAGAAAGGAGCCTCCTCTTAAAAATGACTATTCGTCATGTTGCTATTTATTTGCGCATTTCAAGGGATAAAAAAGAGGGAATTGATACTCTTTCTAATCATCGAGACATTTTAATTGACTTTTGTCGCTCTTCTCATTGGACATATGAACGTTATGAGGAAATTGTGAGCGGAGGTGGTTCAGAGCTTGAGAACCGACCAGAGCTTTACCGCCTTCTTAATGATATTGACTTGTTTGATGGAATTTTAGTTTTTGAGTTGTCCCGTTTAAGCCGGAATGGTCTTGTTTCTCAACAAATTAAACAAGTTTGTATTGATTACGATAAAAAAATCATCACTCCTTATCAGATTTATGATTTAGCAAATAATCACAATGATCGTCTTCTCTATGACTTCGGCTCTGTGATTGCCTCACAAGAACATGCGCTAATTGGAAAAAGATCGAAAACAAATAAAAAAATTATGGCAAAGTCAGGTCTTCATGTTAGCGGTAGTGTACCTTTTGGATATGTTCGTAATCCTCATACTAAAAAGCTTGAAATTCATCAAGAGCAAGCAGAAATTGTAAAGCTTATTTTTCAGCTTCATGCGAAAGGCTATGGCAGCTTTTCTATTCGTAATATTTTAAATGAACGAGGATATAGAACAGCTAAAGGAGGCTACTTTGAGCTTCCAACCATTAAGCGAATCATAAGAAATCCTGCTTATAAAGGAACAAATGTCTTTAATGACCGCAAAAAGGTAAAAGAAAAGGATAGGTTTATATACAAAATCGTAGAAACGATTCAAGTACCGAACGCATGGGATCCTATTATTCCTCCCGAAGAATGGGAAAAAGCAAATGCAGATCGAAAAAAAAGAGCCGATCATGCCGAAACAACACGGGAAAAAGCGGCAAATAAAACAGGCGTCACTCTATTGAAAGACCTTTTATACTGCGGCGTATGCGGCAAAAAAATGACCATTCGAAAAGACAAAGGTTCAAAATATATGTTAAAACGCTGTGAATATTTGCTTCCAAGTGGGGAGAAATGTCCAAACAGAGGGGTTATGTTGAAGTATGTAGAAGAAGATGTTGTCGAACATATTAAGCAATATAAAGATGAGATTATTTCCATTTTATATTCATTAAAGCTTGAGGAGTGGAGCGGAACAGAAAAAGACTATAACAACCATCTTGAGCAGATCGAAAAAGAGATACGCCGCATTCGAACGGAAGAAGAAAACTTATTAAATCTTGCCATAAAGGGCCTTTTTTCAGAAGAACAAATCTTAACAAAACGACAGGAGCTTTTGAACACGCTTCATACGTTTACAGCTCAAAAAGAAGCAATTATAGATGAGTTAACAAATTTGAAAAAGCTCGATACAAAAGAAAGACTGCAAACAGCTGTTGAAGGGATTCATGGACTAGAAATTGTGTTAGAAAACGATATGAGTGAGGAAGCAAATAGAAGCATGAAAAGGATCATTCATAAGATTTATTATAAGAGAGTCCTACCGGAAGATCTTTTAAAAAAATCAACGCGGAATAAAGAACGCAAGCTTTATCCGTTCACACTTAATATTCATTATAAGTAACTCTTTTACAAATAGAGCCAACCCTTCTTTGCATATGGTGAATAAGGGGGGACTCATTATGAAACATGCTGAACAAAGACCTTCTTCAGTTGTGACAAGCAATGAGCCAGACCTTGAAAATATGGCTCTTGTTCTTTTTGAGCTATTTGTAGAACATGGGATTGCTTCTTAGAAGCAATCTCTTTTTTTATACATATTATTAGATGCTTGGTAGGTACGAACATTTTTATTGATCCTATCATAGAAAGGAGCCTCCTCTTAAAAATGACTATTCGTCATGTTGCTATTTATTTGCGCATTTCAAGGGATAAAAAAGAGGGAATTGATACTCTTTCTAATCATCGAGACATTTTAATTGACTTTTGTCGCTCTTCTCATTGGACATATGAACGTTATGAGGAAATTGTGAGCGGAGGTGGTTCAGAGCTTGAGAACCGACCAGAGCTTTACCGCCTTCTTAATGATATTGACTTGTTTGATGGAATTTTAGTTTTTGAGTTGTCCCGTTTAAGCCGGAATGGTCTTGTTTCTCAACAAATTAAACAAGTTTGTATTGATTACGATAAAAAAATCATCACTCCTTATCAGATTTATGATTTAGCAAATAATCACAATGATCGTCTTCTCTATGACTTCGGCTCTGTGATTGCCTCACAAGAACATGCGCTAATTGGAAAAAGATCGAAAACAAATAAAAAAATTATGGCAAAGTCAGGTCTTCATGTTAGCGGTAGTGTACCTTTTGGATATGTTCGTAATCCTCATACTAAAAAGCTTGAAATTCATCAAGAGCAAGCAGAAATTGTAAAGCTTATTTTTCAGCTTCATGCGAAAGGCTATGGCAGCTTTTCTATTCGTAATATTTTAAATGAACGAGGATATAGAACAGCTAAAGGAGGCTACTTTGAGCTTCCAACCATTAAGCGAATCATAAGAAATCCTGCTTATAAAGGAACAAATGTCTTTAATGACCGCAAAAAGGTAAAAGAAAAGGATAGGTTTATATACAAAATCGTAGAAACGATTCAAGTACCGAACGCATGGGATCCTATTATTCCTCCCGAAGAATGGGAAAAAGCAAATGCAGATCGAAAAAAAAGAGCCGATCATGCCGAAACAACACGGGAAAAAGCGGCAAATAAAACAGGCGTCACTCTATTGAAAGACCTTTTATACTGCGGCGTATGCGGCAAAAAAATGACCATTCGAAAAGACAAAGGTTCAAAATATATGTTAAAACGCTGTGAATATTTGCTTCCAAGTGGGGAGAAATGTCCAAACAGAGGGGTTATGTTGAAGTATGTAGAAGAAGATGTTGTCGAACATATTAAGCAATATAAAGATGAGATTATTTCCATTTTATATTCATTAAAGCTTGAGGAGTGGAGCGGAACAGAAAAAGACTATAACAACCATCTTGAGCAGATCGAAAAAGAGATACGCCGCATTCGAACGGAAGAAGAAAACTTATTAAATCTTGCCATAAAGGGCCTTTTTTCAGAAGAACAAATCTTAACAAAACGACAGGAGCTTTTGAACACGCTTCATACGTTTACAGCTCAAAAAGAAGCAATTATAGATGAGTTAACAAATTTGAAAAAGCTCGATACAAAAGAAAGACTGCAAACAGCTGTTGAAGGGATTCATGGACTAGAAATTGTGTTAGAAAACGATATGAGTGAGGAAGCAAATAGAAGCATGAAAAGGATCATTCATAAGATTTATTATAAGAGAGTCCTACCGGAAGATCTTTTAAAAAAATCAACGCGGAATAAAGAACGCAAGCTTTATCCGTTCACACTTAATATTCATTATAAGTAACTCTTTTACAAATAGAGCCAACCCTTCTTTGCATATGGTGAATAAGGGGGGACTCATTATGAAACATGCTGAACAAAGACCTTCTTCAGTTGTGACAAGCAATGAGCCAGACCTTGAAAATATGGCTCTTGTTCTTTTTGAGCTATTTGTAGAACATGGGATTGCTTCTTAGAAGCAATCTCTTTTTTTATACATATTATTAGATGCTTGGTAGGTACGGCGTACCCTGATGTATGACCACGCAGACCTTCCATAATTTCTAATCCTTTTGAGATAGGTGCTCTGAAATGACTAATTCCTTCTGATAGGTCACATTGATAAATATAATATGGGCGAACCCGAATCTTCACTAAGTCATGCATAAGCTTTTTCATAATTTCAACGCTGTCATTAATTCCTGTTAAAATAACCGCCTGATTGCCAACAGGAACTCCTGCATCTGCCAACATCTCACATGCTTTTTTTGATTCTTCTGTAATTTCAATAGATGTGTTGAAATGAGTATTCAACCATACAGGATGATACTTTTTTAAAATGGCACATAAGTTTTCTGTAATTCGCTGAGGAAATACAACAGGTGCTCTTGTGCCAATCCGAATAATTTCAACGTGTGGAATATCTCGTAAACTTTTTAAAACATACTCTAAAATTCTATCATTAATTAAAAGACCGTCACCACCTGAAATTAAAACATCTCGTACAGCCGGTGTATTCGCAATATAGCTAATCGCTGCATCAAGCTGTTTTTTAGGAACACCCATGCCAATTTGCCCTGAAAAACGTCGTCTCGTACAGTAGCGACAGTACATAGAACACTGATTTGTAACAAGAAATAAAACGCGATCAGGATAGCGATGTGTAAGTCCTGGAACAGGAGAATCTTCATCTTCATGAAGCGGATCTTCTAAATCATAACGTGTTTTATAAATTTCCTTTCCAACCGGCACAGATTGCATTCGAACAGGACAGCGCGGGTCTTTTTCATTCATAAGCCAAGCATAATATGGCGTAATATTTAGAGGAATTGTTTTCGTTGAAATCCGAACCCCTTCTTTTTCTTCCTCTGTTAAATCCACCACTTTTTCTAGCTGTTCAAGCGTGCGAATCGTATTGGTTAGTTGCCATACCCAGTCGTTCCACTGCTCTTCTGTTACATCCTTCCATAACTCAATATCTTTCCAATGTCGCTTTGGTTTATAGAGTGATGATTTCACACTATCAGCCTCCTTATTCCATTATATGTGAGAGGGTTCCTACCTAGAAGACAATCTCTTTGTCAGAATTCTTCACCCACACATTCATATTTTCAAGCGTTTTATAAATATAACAATTGTTAACAAGCCGACCATAATAGCGATACTGAAGCTGATGAAATGCTACATTCATTCCAAATGATTGAGCTCGTGCAATTGTATACAAACAAAAGATTTGAGATTTTGTGAGCTCTTGCTCGAGCGATAGAAGCAATCTTTTCATCAGTCCTGCCTTTCTATGAGAAGGAAGGGTTGCACAATCTGTAAGCTCTGCGTTGTGATACATTGTATTGACGTCTGCTGATGCTGCGCTCACAATCTCTCCCTTATGCTCAGCAACATACCATAAGGAATCTTTTTTTAGAAGTGATGAAATATACGCTCGATCATGAAGAGGTGTTGGATAAACTGAAAAAACTTCTTGATAAAGCTTTGAAAGGTTTTCGCTATCCCCATCCGTTCCTTTTCTAATGTTATAAAGAGACGACTCAACTGCTTCGTCTCCCTTTTCAATAGACTGAACGGCTCTTAACGTTTGAGACTCTTTTACATATTGTTCACTATAACGACGTTGATCTTCTTCATAGCGAACCATAAAAAAAGCATCATCTCCGTTAAAATAAGAAGGAATCAATGCTTCACACTCATAACCATTTGATAGAAGAGACAGAAATTGAGCCTGTCGTGCTTTAACAATTGTTTTATGAAGATGATGCTTCCGCGTTAAAAACTGCACTTTCTCAATAAGTAAAGAAGTTGAACCTCTATAGTCTTCAACGCGAATACGTTCATTAAATAAATCAATAATAACCTCAGCCCATAGCGCATCTTCTTTAATTTCTATTTCCTCATAGTACCCGTTTTCTTTCATCTCCTCACTCCCTTTTATTCTTTCACCCCACACCAATCTAGCATTGTTAATGCAATAATTTCTGCTGCTTCAAACACCGATTCAATTTCAATATATTCATTTGGAAAATGGGCTACCTCTGTCACACCCGGACCAAAAATGATAGCTGGAGTTTTAGCACAGTTTGTTAAAAGTCCCCCATCTGTTCCCCATGGTGAAGCTTCAACAGTTGGCTCCTCGTTATATGTCAAAGAATATGCATCAGTAAGACACTTTATAAGTGGATGCGTTTCTTCTACTTCGCTTGGAAGCCAGTGCGCTCCAAACCAAGAAACCTCTGCTGGATGGAGAGCAAACCATTCATCTTCCTCACTGAGCGTTAAAAGCGATGTTTCGAGCATTTTTTTTGCCTCATGGATGCTTTCATGCGGTCCAATACCAAGTCTCCCTTCTAAAACTACTTCATCTGGCACAGAAGAAGGCCAAGAACCTCCGCTCATCTTTCCAACATTAATGGGAATCGGAATTGGTACATTTTTATAAAGAGGACTTGTAATTTCTTCATTTCGTATTTTCTCAAGCATGTTTAAATGGTGCAGTACCTTTTGAGCTTTTTCAATTGCACTTACTCCCTCATAGCGTGTTCCACCATGTGCCGATCTTCCTTTCACTTTGATGCGAAACCAGGCTGATCCTTGCTGGCTAGGAAAAATTTTCATGTTGGTTGGTTCAGGAATCAAAGCTCCGTCTGCTTTGTATCCTCTTAAAATGCAGGAAAGTGTCCCAGCCCCTCCGCTTTCTTCTTCAATCACACTTTGAAAGATAACGTCTCCTTTTAAGGAAACCTTTAACTCCTTCATCACTTTAAGAGCTAAAAGCATGGAGACGTTTCCCCCTTTCATGTCTGTTGCACCGCGCCCGTACACCTTCCCATCTTTTACAACTGCTTCATAAGGATTAGAATCCCACCACGCTATATCTCCTTCTGGCACAACATCAATATGACCGTTCAATATTAGCGAACGCCCTCCCCCACTTCCGCGTAAAAGTCCCACAACATTTGGACTTCCTTTAAACGTTTCTCTTGTCGAAACAAAGGCAGGATGTGCTTTTAGTTCATTAATATCTGGTTCCCAGACGTCAATCTGAAGCCCAAGCGAACGTAAATATTCAATGACAATAGCTTGAACGCTTTCTTCGTGGTTTTGAACACTTCTTTCATTTACTAACCTTTTTAATAGATTGATTCCTTCATTTTTATATGTTGTTAACGTTTCATGTACTTTCTCTTTGTATTCCTTCATCCCTTTGCCTCCTTAAAATGACGAAATGGAACTTCCAAGGTGAACCGTAGCATCTGTTGCTTTCACAACATCTTTTATACTGTAGGACTCCATGACTTCCGCGAGCCAAAGTTTTTCTTCTTTAATGTGAAAGACAGCTAAATCGGTAATAATCATATCCACACACCTTGAAGACGTAAGCGGTAAAGAACAGTTTTTAACAATCTTTGAGCGCCCTTTTCGGTCAAGATGACTCATAACTACAACTACCTTTTTAGCCTTTTGAGCAAGCTCCATTGCCCCTCCCATACCAGGCACGCGTTTCCCGGGAACAATCCAATTGGCTAAATCTCCTTTTTCACTTACTTCAAGAGCTCCTAAAACCGTCATATCAAGAAGACCGCGCCTTATAATAGCAAAAGCAATAGAGCTATCAAAATAAGAAGCTCCCTTCACTTCTGTAACAGGCAATCCTCCTGCATTACATATATGAGGATCTTCGTGGCCTTCGTACGGAGTTTCTCCCATTCCTAACATTCCATTCTCAGCGTGAAACATAACGTTTTGTGCGGTTAAGAAGTTGGGAACGAGCGATGGAATGCCGATTCCTAAGTTCACAATCATGCCATTTTTGACTTCTTTAGCTGCTCTTTTGGCAATTTTATTTCTTACCTCTTTTCCCATACCCATTTCCAGTTCACTCCTTCGCTTTGCACAACCATGTCAACGAAGCATCCTTGTGTCATAATTTCATCCGGGTTCAAACTTCCAAGCGGGACGATTTCCTCTACTTCAGCAATCGTTTTTTCTCCTGCCATTGCAATAAAAGGGTTTGTATTTTGGGCAGTCTTGTCATAAATTAAATTCCCGAACGAATCTGCCTTTTTAGCATAAATAATAGACACATCTGCTGTAAGAGGTGTTTCAAGTAAATACGTTTTCCCTTGTACTTCTACTTTTTTCTTCCCTTTTGTAACTGTTTCATTATCCATTCCAATGTCTATTAAAATACCTCCTAACCCAACACCGCCTGCTCGTATACGTTCAATTAGCGTCCCTTGTGGAGAAAACTCGATTTCAAGTTCTTTATTTGTCATCTTTTCCCCTGCTACTGGGTTTGACCCAATATGAGATACAATCACTTTCTTTGCGGCGCCGCTGACGATAAGCTTGCCAATTCCAATTGTCGGAAATCCTGTATCATTCCCAATCAGAACAAGATCTTCTATCCCTTTATCAATCATTCCTTGAATGAGTGTTGGTGGACTCCCAATTCCTCCAAATCCGCCAAACATTACAGTAGAATGCGATTTAATATGTGAGAGCGCTTCTTGAACTGAGACGATCTTCCCGTACACATTATTCATTCTCTTTCCTCCTGATTATTTTTTAAGCGCTTCTCTATACTTAATAACGTTTTTTCAAATCGACGTAAGAGTTCTTTTATCTCCCCTTCTTTTATTGTAAAAGGAGGTGAAATAATAACAGCATCTCCTCTAACACCTTCAATCCCTGCTGCTGAAGGATAAAGAAGTAGACCATTTTGCATTGCGCTTTGGATAATTTGATTTGTCAGTTGAGCAGAAGTTGGAAAGGGATATTTTGTTTTCTTATCCTCTACAAATTCTACTCCTAATAAAAGTCCTTCTCCTCTTACATCACCAATAATAGAAAAACGTTCTTTCAATTTTAATAGCTCTTTCTTTAAATACGCTCCCTTTCGAGCTGATTCATTGACTAGATTATGTTTTTCAACATATTGAAGAACAGATAGGGCTGTTGCACAAGACAAAGGATTTGCGCTGAACGTATGCCCACTCATAACGAGCTTAGAGCCTTTTTTTATAGGAAGCATCACTTCTTCTGTTGCAACAGCTGCTGCAATTGGCGTATATCCTGCCCCTAATCCTTTTCCAAGCGTAACAATATCTGGCTTTGCTTCCCAATGATCGTATCCAAACATTTTTCCTGTTCGGCCTAGTCCTGTCATGACTTCATCTGCAATAAATAAAATATTATAGCGGTCACAAATATCCCGGATACGTTCATAATACCCAGGTGGTGGCGTAATGGCAGCCCCTGCTGCTCCAATGATTGGTTCTGCAATAAATGCTGCAATATGCTCTTCTCCAATTCGAATAATGGCTCGTTCTAATTCATCAGCACATCGTAACTGGCAGGAAGGAAACTCCATATGATATGGACATCGATAGCAATAAGGAGCTGAAACAGTTGGATAATCTTGCAAAAGAGGAACAAAACGCGTTCTGCGGATAGAGTGACCTGACATTGATAAAGACCCAATTGTAATACCGTGGTAGCTCATCCAGCGTGATAAAATTTTCAGTTTGCTTCCTTGCCCTTTTTCTTGAAAGTGTTGCAACGCCATTTTCATCGCCGTTTCCGTTGCTTCTGTTCCACTGTTAACAAAAAAACTGTAGCTTAGATGGCCATTAGAAAGCTTATAAATTTTTTCAGCCAATCTCTCAGCCGCTTCGCTTGTAAACTGCGAGCGATAAACAAAACTAACGCGTTTTGCTTGATTTTCTAAAACATCTGTTATTTCTTGAACACCGTGACCAACACTAACAGTAACCGCTCCTGAAGAAGCGTCCAAATAGTCTTTACCATGTTCATCATATAAAAAAACGCCTTTTCCATATGAGACTTTTGGATATGTGCCATCAAGAATGGGTTTAATCAAATGAGACATCTCTTTCTCCTCCTATCCCGCAGTCGAGCCTTTGTCTAGAAAAGAGATTTACCCCGCCTACTTTATAGATATGTGAGAAGAAGGTCTTTTTTTCATATAATTTTTAAAAGCATATTTTGGATATCAACAGTAGAAAACAGAAGAATTTGGTAAAATGGGGATGGAGATTGTACATAAGGAGATTACAAGATGCGAAAAATTTTTATTGTAGAAGATGATCCAAGCCTTGTTGCACTGCTAGAAGAACACTTACAAAGGTTCGAATATGAAACATGCAGCGTTCAAAATTTTGAAAAGGTAACAGAAGAGTTTCAGACCTTTGCACCAGACCTTGTTCTTCTTGATGTGAACTTGCCTAAATTTGATGGCTATTACTGGTGTCGACAAATGCGGGCTTGTTCAACATGCCCTATTTTATTTATTTCAGCGCGTGAAGGAAAAATGGATCAAGTGATGGCGCTTGAAAATGGGGCTGATGATTATATTACGAAACCATTTGATTATGAGATTGTAATGGCCAAGATTAAAAGTCAGCTTCGTCGTGCATATGGCACATATGCTAATAACTATCATGATCGTAACGTTAAAGCTGGAGGCCTTACCTTAGACTTTGAACGTCTCTTTTTATCTTACAATCAAAAAAAGGTAGAACTTAGTTTAACGGAAGCAAAAATCTTAGATGAAATGATGAAAAAGCATGAACATGTCGTAAGCCGTGACCGATTACTCGAAAAAATTTGGGATGAACAAGCTTTTGTGGATGATAATACGCTAAATGTATACATTGCCCGCGTTCGTAAAAAAATGAAAGAATTGGAGATCTATAACGCTCTGCAAACAGTAAGAGGCGTAGGATATCGGCTCTATGTTGGTGAAGGAGAATGAAACTTTTTTTCAAAGATCACCTTCTTCTCACAATACTCTACGGTATACAGCTTGTTCTCACTTTACTTATTTATTGGCTTGACGGAAACGTGCGTATTACAACAGCGCTTTACTCTATCTTATTAAGCAGTGTTATTTACGTTATGTACCTTTTTTATCGCTATACAACGCACCGTTCGTTTTATAAAAAACTTTCTTACCCTCCAGAGAGTCTAAACGATGTTGGAGATAAAAAAGCAGAGACTCCTTTATCCTCTGCGTTTTATGAATTTGAAAGAAAAAGACTACAGCAATATCAACAAAACATTCACCAATATAAGCACAGGCTTGATCATCATATTACCTTTATGAATCAGTGGGTTCATCACATGAAAACACCCCTATCTGTCATTCACCTTATGATGGAAAGGCGAGATGATCGGGAAGCCCTTGCAATTCAAGATGAAGTAGATCGGCTTAAAAAAGGGCTTGATCTTGTTTTATATACGTCACGTCTTGGTGCTTTTACCTATGACTTTCATGTTGAAATGTTAGAGCTAAATGAATTTATTCGAAAAGTGACCTCTTCTCAAAAACGTCTGTTTATTCGCAACCGCGTTTATCCACATATCGACATAAAAAAAAATACGTGGATTACATCTGATGAGAAATGGTTGTCATTTGCGCTTACCCAGTTGATCACAAATGCTGTCCGCTATTCAAGCGAAGGAAGCAAATTATTTTTCACCTCTTATAATGAAAAAGATCATATAGCCCTTGAAGTAAGAGATGAAGGCATTGGGATTCCTAAAGAAGACCTTTCACGCGTTTTTGATCCCTATTTCACAGGGGAAAATGGCCGGAAATTTCAAGAATCAACGGGTATGGGACTTTATCTCGTGAAACAGATTGGTGAAAAGCTTCATCATAACATTACGATTACTTCAAAGGTGGAAGAAGGTACAACAGTCCGACTTCTCTTCCAAAAAGCAGCGCATTAAGTGCACTGCTTTTTTATATTACAACATTGTAAGGTTCTTGTAAGAAAGCAACATAGCAACATATCCCCCTCTCTTTTACAATAAAACTATCAAACAAAAAGGAGTGCTTACGATGGCTATTTTAAATGTTAGGCATCTAACGAAAATATACGAAGGGAAAATCTCATATAAAGCGCTAGATAACATCAACTTTTCGATTGAAAAAGGTGAATTTGTGGGCATTATGGGACCGTCTGGAAGTGGAAAAACAACCCTTTTAAACATGATTGCCACAATTGATAAGCCCACATCAGGAGAAATATTTATTGGAGGAAAAAATCCTCATTCTTTAAACAAACGAAATACGGCTCTTTTTAGACGCCGTGAGCTTGGATTTGTTTTTCAATACTTCAATCTACTTGATACGTTAACAGTTGAAGAAAATATTATTCTTCCATTAACACTGGATGGCGTGAAAATAAAAGAAATGGAAAAGAAACTTGGTTCTGTTTCAAAAAAGCTTGGAATTGATAGCATTTTAAAAAAGCGTGTCTATGAAATCTCAGGAGGACAAATGCAAAGAACCGCCATTGCTAGAGCAATTATTCATACTCCGTCTCTCGTATTAGCAGATGAACCAACAGGTAATTTGGACTCTAAATCATCCAAAGATGTGATGGAAACATTGTCTGCTATTAACATTGAAGAAGGTGCCACAACGATGATGGTAACTCATGATGCTGTTGCTGCAAGCTACTGTGATCGCGTTATTTTTATTAAAGACGGAAAATTTTATAACGAAATCTACAAAGGAGAAAATAGACAAGCATTCTTTCAAAAAATTATTGATATGCTTTCTCTTTTAGGAGGCGACACACATGACCTTTCAACAGTTCGCTTATAAAAATGTAACCCGAAACAAACGAACGTATGGAGCTTATTTTTTAAGCAGCGCTTTTTCCGTTATGATTTTCTTCATGTATGCGCTGTTTATTTTTAATCCCCATATTAAAACCGGTCTTGTTGTAGGGGTCGCCGTTCAAGCGATGACAATCTCTGAATATATTATGTACATTTTCTCGTTTTTCTTTGTACTCTATTCAGTTAGCACCTTTTTAAAAACGAGAAAGAGAGAGTTTGGCATTTTAATGATGCACGGTATGTCTAAACAGCAACTATATCAACTCATTTTTTTAGAAAATATGCTCATTGGTATTTTTGCGATTATAACCGGAATAGCGTGCGGACTTCTGTTCGAGAAACTCTTGTTACTGATGGGGAGCCGTATACTTGGTATCGAGGAGCTTCCTTTTTATTTATCATGGAAGGCTGTCAGTTTAACCTCTTTTTCCTTTTTATGTTTGTTTGCAGCTGTATCAATATTTACTCTTTTTACACTTAGAGTAAATAAACTTATTGACCTTTTTCAAGCAGTGCAAAAACCAAAAAAAGAACCAAAAGCATCTGTTTTACTTTCTCTTTTATGTGCGCTTCTGCTCTTTTCTTCTTATTTCTTAGCTTTTACAACAAAAGGCGGAGATATTGTCATTAGAATGCTTCCGGTTATTATGATGACGATTGTTGGTACCTATTTTTTCTATACACAACTGAGCGTTTTTGTTCTTAAGATTTCACGAAAAAAACGCACGCTTTTTTTGCAAAAAACAAATATCGTGTCGATCGCAAATCTTGCTTATCGACTGAAAGATAATGCTCGGATATTTTTTCTTGTTACTATTGTTTCCACCGTTTCTTTTTGTGCAATTGGAGCATTTTCTTCGTTTAATGTATTAAACCAAGAAGTAGAAAAAAGTTATCCAGTAGCTATAAACTATATTTCAAAAAAGAATAATACGTTGGAAGAAAAACATGTGGAGGATATTGAAAATGGCTTACAACAAAACAACGTATCGTATAGCAAAATGACTTTCCCTATTCGCTATGTAAAAACAACGGTAGGAGAAGAAGTTTTATATATTTCATTTTCCCAATATCAAAAGTTTTTGAAGGAAACAGGAAAGACAGAAACGATTCGAACGTTAAAAAATGGCGAGGCTTACCTTCTCCCAACAACCCTCTGGGATGAAAAACAGTTTACAGCACAAACATATTCGCTTAAGGGAGAAAACCATGGTTTCTTATCTATTAAAGATGTGGCTAGCCACATTATGTTGCCAAACACCCTTTTGCCAAGTCAAGGTGTGATCGTAAGTGATGAACTTTATGAAAAACTTTCTCCCTCTAAGACTGAAACATATGTTGGCTGGAATACAGAAAGCTTCTCCAAAACAAACGATATTGGGGCAAATATTAGTCATACCGGCCTTGTTTCATCGAGCGATAATAAATCCTATGCACTGGCTGTTGGAGGAACAGTGTTAGCTTCTCAAAAGCAAATTTTCAATACAATGTTCTTTGTAGCTTTGCTTGTTGGAGCCGTGTTTTTCATTGCGTCCGGAAGCTTCTTATACTTCAGGCTCTATGCGGATTTAGATTACGACATAAGGCAATACAATACAATTGCAAGAATTGGGCTAACAGATCAAGAGTTGCGTACGATTGTTACAAAACAACTTCTCTTGCTTTTCTTTGTCCCTTTCATGCTCGCTGTCTCTCACAGCTTGTTTGCTTTTAAAGCTCTCCAAAGCTTATTTTCTATTTCAATTGCTCAAAATATGATTCTTGTTCTATTAAGCTTCTTAGCAGCTCAAATTGCTTATTTTCTACTTATTCGAACACAATATTTAAAAATACTCAAAACAAAGCTTTTATAATTCAAGGAGGAGATACCTCTTGACTTTTCGTCAGTTCGCTTACAAAAACGTTACTAGAAACATAAGAACATATGCGGCTTACTTTTTAAGCAGCGCTTTTTCCGTTATGATTTTCTTTGTGTACGCCCTATTCATTTTTAATCCCTATATTCAACAGAGTATTACTGTAGGAGCAGCCATCGATGCAATGAAAGCTGCGGAATATATCATTTTCCTTTTTTCATTCTTTTTTGTGCTCTACTCAATGAGCGCATTTTTAAAAACCCGAAAACGTGAATTTGGGATTTTAATGTTGCACGGCATGTCGCGTCATCAGCTTAATCAAATGGTCTTTTTAGAGAATATGCTCATTGGCATCGGGGCAATTGTAACAGGGCTTTTATTTGGGCTTTTAACTGCAAAACTATTTTTAATGATGGGGGCAAAAGCTGTTGGAATAACAAATATCCCATTCTACTTTGCATCAAAAGCCTTTTTCTTAACCATTTTTTCTTTCTTAGGATTATTTTTTGTTATTTCATTGATTACTAGCTTAACGATTCGAACGAAAAAACTTCTTGATCTTTTTCAGGAATCTCAAAAAGTAAAAGAAGAGCCAAAAAACTCAATTGTTCTTTCTCTTATTGGCTTAGCATGCCTTATTACAGCCTACTATTTATCGCTAACGGCAGAAGGCGGATTAGCTGTTTTAAAACGCTTCTTTCCTGCCGTCATTCTTACGATTATTGGTACATATTTTTTCTTTCGTCAAACAAGTATTTGTATCCTTAATCTTACTAAAAAGCGAAAGTACCTTTTTTTCAAGAAAACGAATATAATCACAATCGCAAGTCTTGCTTACCGTCTCAAGGACAATGCCCGTATGTTCTTTATGGTAACAATCGTCTCAACGGTTTCAATATGTGCTATCGGTACGCTCGCTTCTTTTAATACGTTCGCAGAGCAAATCGAACAAGATTACCCATATGCGATTAGCTATATAGCAAATGGTGAACATCAAACAGAGCAAAAACATATTGAGGAAATTAAACAAGCGCTTAAAGAAAAAAACTTGGGCTATACGACATTCTCCATACCAATTCTCATCCTTCAAGGAAAAGTTGAAACAAAAGAGGCGAACATATCAGCAGGAGCTTCTATTCAAAGAAACGGTGTAAGTGAAAATCGTCCCCTTGCCTTTATTTCTCGCTCAAATTATATAAAGTATGTAGAAGGAGCTGGCAATCATGTTTCGCCTTTGTCGCATCTAAACGAAAATGAAGTACTCATCCCTCCAGCAAATACGCTCACTAAAACGTTTATGGATGAGAGCTATATGAATTTTTTGCAAAAGGATGAGTATAGAATCCCTGGAGAACCTGTAATGCATATTAAAGATAAAGCAGAACACATTTTGTTTCCTCCTGATATCATGGCTTCAGATACTCTTATTGTAAATGATGCTGTATATAAACGCCTACTTTCAAAAGGAAACACTGAAACGTTCACAGGATTCAACGTTCGAGAGTGGAAAGAAACGGCGGGACTCCTACCCCGTTTAGCTGGAGACAATGGAATTGTCACCTACAATCCAAACAAGAGCTATTCCATAGCCGTTAGTGGAGAGCCTTATGCTGAACAAATGAAAATAACAAACATGCTTCTGTTTGTTTCTCTCCTCGTTGGTGCTGTCTTCTTTATTGCAGCCGGAAGTTTCCTTTATTTTCGTCTTTATGCTGATTTAGACTACGATAAACGCCAATATGCAACAGTTGCCAAAGTTGGTTTAACGGAAAAAGAACTAAGCAATATTGTAACAAAACAGCTCCTTTTACTCTTTTTCATTCCTCTTCTTGTGGCGACTATTCATAGTACTGTTGCTTTTGCTGCTCTGCAAGATTTCTTTGCTCTCTCAATTTTAAAAGGAGTCATTACTGTCCTTATTAGCTTTTTCATTTTACAGGCTTGCTATTTTACAGTCATTCGAACTCGCTATCTTAAGAAAATTAAGCAATCACTCATCTAAAAAAGCCGCTCATATTTAAGCGGCTTTCTTCTATTCCAGTTTTCTACGAATCTCATTTGCGACAAATTCAACGTCTGTTCCAATGACAACTTGAACATCTCGTTCATTTAGTTTTATTACTCCTTTTGCTCCTGCTTTTTTTAATACTTCTTCTTGAATGAATGATGTATCTTTTATTTTCAAGCGAAGCCTTGTAACACAGTTATCAAGCTCCTCAATATTTGAAACGCCTCCAAGACCTGCAATATACTGCTCTGCTGCCTTTTCATACTTTCCTTCTCCATTATGATGCACTTCTTCTACAACTTCATCTTCACGACCTGGTGTTTTAAGATCAAATTTCTTAATCACAGCATAAAAAATAATGAAATACAAAATACCATAAATAACACCAACACCTAGAAGAAGCAAAGGCTTTTGCGCAATATTATAATTCAGCAGATAATCAATAGCACCCGCGGAAAATCCAAATCCATCATGAATGTCTAAGCTTACCGTAATATACATCGATAATCCTGTTAATAGAGCGTGTACAACATATAAAACAGGAGCTAAAAACATGAAAAGAAACTCAATTGGTTCTGTCACACCTGTTAAGAAAGACGTAAGAGCTAGACTTACAAGCATTCCTGTTACAAGCTTGCGACGCTCTTTTTTGGCTGCTGCAATCATCGCAAGTGCAGCTGCTGGTAATCCAAACATCATAATAGGGAAAAACCCTGTCATAAACGTGCCTGCTGTTGGATCTCCTGCAAAGAAGCGAGCAATATCCCCGCGTTCACCGTTATATTCACCAAATAAAAACCAAACAATATTATTTAAAATATGATGAAGACCAACTGGAATAAGTAAGCGATTTAACACACCATAAATCCCTGCACCAAGAGCACCTAAATCAATGAGATACTGCCCAATTCCATCAATAAAACTTTGGATTGGCGGCCACACGTACCCAAAAATCCCTGCGAGTACAAGCATAGATCCAGCCGTTATAATAGGAACAAACCGCTTTCCACCAAAAAATCCGAGCCACTGTGGCAGTTGAATATCGTGATAACGATTATATAATAGACCTGCAACTGTTCCAGCAATAAGACCTGCAAAAACAGCCATATCGTTATGCTTGTCAATGGCTTGGGTTCCCCCTACAAGCACAAAATAGCCAATCGCTCCCGCAAGAGCCGCTGCTCCATTGCTGTCTTTTGCTAGTCCAATAGCAACCCCAATAGCAAAAATAAGCGGAAGCTGTGCCATTATGGCATCACCTGAAGCTTCCATAAACGGGATATCTAACATATCTTCCTTCCCTAAGCGAAGCAGCAGAGCTGCTGCTGGAAGCACAGCAATCGGAAGCATAAGTGCTTTTCCTATTCTTTGTAAGAAGCCTAACATTTTGATTCCCCCCATATCCACCTTTTTTATTTATGATCACATCTTCTAGTAAAGAAAGATGTGAATAACAATTTTCTGGCTACCTCAACCTTGAATTACTAACGATATCCTTGATATAGTGAATACCCAGCTTCAAACCCTCTTCATCTTTCCATAAATAATACGGAACTTTCTTCTTTAATATGCCATTGGGCTGCTTCTATTTCATTTGTTTGAATATATTATCTTTTAGAACATCAATTTATTTGATAAATTATATTCCATATAATTGTAATATTATAGATACTAGAAAGCTTAGGATAGTCATCAAGTTGAAAGATAACAACATCTTTGTCTCTATATTAAAAGGGAGAAACAATGTTAGCCTATGTGCAAAACATTATGTCAGACGTTAAAAAAAGAGCCCTCTAAGACTCTTTTTCACAATTTAAAACAATTGGAAGCGTAATTTTCACTTTTGTTCCTACACCTATTTTACTTGTAAACGTCATTTTTCCTTTATGTTGTTCAATGATTTTGTAGCTAATCATTAATCCTAAACCTGTCCCGGTTTCTTTTGTAGAAAAGAAAGGTTCACCGATCTTTTGTAAAACACTTTCCTCCATCCCACAACCTTCATCCGTAATCTCAACAACGGCCAAGCTCCCTTCTGTTTTTAAAGAGATATGAACGGTTCCTCTCGTCATTGATTCAATTGCATTCTGGATAACGTTAATAAATACTTGTTTTAAAGCATTCTCCTCACAGTAAATCCATGCATCTACCGCTGTAAGATCTGTTGTAATTTGACAATCTCGATAGCTTGCATGTGTGTTAAGTAACAGAGCGACATGCTGTAAAATACGACATAGCTGTTTAGGTTTATAAGCAGTTTCCTTTTTTGATTTTGCGAGCGTTAAAAATTCTTCAATAATAACCTCAATTCGTTCAATTTCAGCAATCATAATTTCGCTATATTCCTCATTATATTCTTTAGATACTTTTAAAAGCTGAATAAACCCTTTAACAGCTGTCATGGGATTGCGAATCTCATGCGCTACTCCAGCGGCTAGTTTGCTTACCATTGTTAATTTCTCAGAGGTTCTTGCCATCTCATCATATTTCTTTCGATTCGTAATATCACGCATAAAATATTGGATAGCAGGCTTTCCTTGAAACTCCATTTTAGTTACGGATGATTCAATAAATTTTACGCCTTTGTTAGCTAGGATTTTCACTTCTACTCTTGGTCTAAACGGCTTACCTTGCATGATGGCATCCATTCGTTTTTTCACAAACCTAATATCGTCTTCATGAATGAACGTCAGCAGCTCTTTCCCAATATATTCATACTTACTCCTTCCACCTAAAAGTCGAATAGCTGCCGGATTTACATAGCGCACTTTTTCATCCACTACAACTAGAAAAGCATCTTGACTTTCTTCAATAAAGCGTTTGTACTGATTCAACTCTCTTAAAACAGCATCCTGCTTTTCTAGAGACAATGACACTTCATTAAACTGAATAAGCTGATACATACTTTTACTCGTCTTAATCGGCTTTATCGTCATATCGTACTCTAAATTTGAAATGTGTTGAACTCTTATTGTCTTTTCAATGGTTTCTTTTAACAAGGTTAATAATTGTGCTAATGACAAATTGAATAAAGCCGTGAAGTAAAAGAAAAAAGAACGCTTCTTTTCCTTTTCAACATCGAGAAGCTTTTCTGCTTCATCATTTGCAAAAATACATGTCCCGCTTTGGTCGATAATCAAAGTTGGCACAACGCTCTTCTTAAAAGCTTCTTTTAATAATATTAAATTATCCATAAATCCACCTTCGTTTTGCTTATGTATCACTAGTATAGTATGGAAAATAAGAGATTTATATGGTTTTTCAACATTTATTTGAAAGTTTTTCTCTTTTTCTTCTATAAAGTAAACGGGCCGGATCCTCATCCTCCCCGTTTACTTTATTATTAATGGAAACAAACCGCTCCAATAATGATTAACAAAATAAAGAGTACTACAATGGTTGCGAAGTTAAAGCTTTCACAGCCCCCGCTATATGGATAGTAATAGCCACAGTTTTCATACGGATCATCCATCTCTCTATTCCTCCTCATTTTCATTTACCAAAACAGCTTATGTTTTCTTATAAAAATAGTTTGTGCATTTGCCTATTTTTTCTCCTTATCATTGAACAAAAGAGTAAGAAAAAAGAGAAACAAGGAAAGAGAAAGAATAGGAACGATCATACTTTTTACATAGCCTACAACATAACCAATATAAGGAATTTCATACAAGTAATGATGCTCTCCATTTACGTATTCTGTGACAACAAGTGATCCTTTAAAAGCAGATGTGTTGCTATTTACAACGCTCACGTCATAGCCGGCTAGAAGAGGCAAAAGAGCTAATAAAAACAGTGTAAAACAAATTGTATATAGAACAAGAATATAACGGTAGGCAGTAAAAACTTTCTTCTTATTCTCCATTGTTCTCCACCTCAAACGTTATAGTGTGCTTCGCTTTAGAAGGCGAATTCTCCACTGCATTTTCCGTAAAGTATGTTAAACACGACAGGAGGATAATGCCTCCTAACATGAAGCGAAACGTTTTAACATAGAAATGTTTCATCCTCTCACTCCTTACTTTTCAGTATAGCGAGTATCTTTTTACTTTCGGGTTCTCCGTACACCATTATATGCGCCTATCGCCTTAAAGGTTATTCATAAATAAGCTTTAAAAACAGGATACGTAGCATTTTTCCTTCTTTTCTTGCATAAACTTGCTACGTAAAAATTTTGCTTTGAGGAGGACAAAGTCTTGAATAATAAACAGCAGCACTATGCTCAAAAAGCGGCTATGTACGATTTATTAGCTCAGTACTATAAATACAGAGATCCTTCTTTACACATTGCTTACTACCAAAAACATTTTAAATATGCTACAAAGCTTTCCTATTCATTATCAAATATGCGTAATAGACAAGGAACAAGAATCCGTATTCTTCACGCTTCTCCAGGTGCTCCTTCCCTTGATGTATACCTTAATGGACGGAAAACAATCCCAAACTTAATCTTTAAGCAAGAAACAGATTATATTGAACTAAGAGAAGGTGGGCGGTATAGAATTGATCTGTACAAAGCAGGTGAAACAGCTCGACCTCTTCTTAGTGCAGAAAGAGAAATACAAAAAGATATGCAATATACAATTATTGCAGCTGGAGAACCTACTAATTTATCACTGCTCGCTATAAAAGATGATGACACAGTACCAAAAGGAGAAGCAAAGCTGCGCTTTATTCATCTTTCTCCAAACGCTCCTTCCATTGATGTTGCAGCAGTGCGTGGAGACGTTGTTTTCCCGAATGTATCTTTTAAAGAGGCTACAAGCTATTTAGCATTAACTCCAATGGAAGTGAACCTTGAGCTGAGAAAAAGTGGAACAAAAGAAGTTTTATTAAAAATCCCACCGCTTCGTCTTCGTCCAGACCGCACCTATACGGTATACGGAGTTGGACTTGTAAATGGAAATCCTTCTCTTGAAGCTTTAGTTACACAAGATTAGCTCAATAAAAAAGAGCCTTCTCGTTAGAAGGCTCTTTTTTACGGTTGAACAGTTGGATCAATAAGTTTAATTGATATTTCGTCATTTTTTAAGTCGAATTTCTCAGCTTTTACTCGGAAACCATTTTCAAGCTCCATTTGATTTAGAGCAACATAAATAGATTCTTTTTTCGGATTAATACTTACCCACTCAGGCATTGGGAAATGATTATTCACATACTTCAAGACTGTCTCAACTGGTAATGGTAACGCCCCGACGGAAAGACCTGTTTGTTCAAGAACAAGGTTACCGTTTTTCTGGACAATAGGTGCAAATGTCATTTTAATATCAACGTCACGGCCAAAAGCGACGATTTTTCCATACACTTCAACTTCATCATTTAAAACAACATTATATGCTAACGCATCACTAGCAAACTCTTGTTTCAAATACTTATCAATAAGCGCGTTCAAGTTTTTCTTATCTCCTACAACTCCGAGCTCTATACCGTTTATCTCTTCTTTTGAAGGAGCCTGTCGCTGTTCAATTGGCTGAAAAATAGCTACTACAGCAACTAGAACTAAAATAATATTTAAGCAAAGTAAACTAAAGAAAAGCGTCTTCCATTTTTTCATCCTGCTTTGTCCTCTCCTCTATATGTTGGATTGGCGAACACCAGTTTTTCATCATCTATGTTTTCAAGAAAAACGCGCTCGCTAATTCTGTCTGCAATTAATTTATACCCTTTTGTGTTTGGATGAAAATAGTCATTTGATAATAAGTTTTCATTTGTACTTGTGAAAATATCAGCAACTTCAATATATGTTATCCCTTCGTATTGAGATGCCATTCGTTCACTTGAACTATTCCATTCTGCTACAACAGTATCGATCTCTTTTAAATCACTAAGCGTATTTAAAAACGGATTGTAAAATCCAATAAGGTAAATTGGAGCATCCTCGTTAATACTGCGCATCTTTTTCATTACTTTTTGTAGTCTTTTTTCATACTTTCTCTGCTCTTTTTTATACGTTTTGAACGTAATATTATCATAATGATCTCGCATAACTTTCATCATATCATTGCCACCAATTGTGACAAAGATAATGTCCGCATCTTCAAGGCTTGATTTGATATTTTCATAATCTAACCTTTTAAGAAGCTGATCTGTACGATTTCCTGTTTTCCCAAAGTTGCTCACTTTTACTTTTCCAACAGAAGGCTGTTTTTCAATTTCTGAAGCAACGCGTGTTACATAGCCTTCTTCCTTCGTTGAATCGCCAACTCCTTTTGTTAAGGAATCACCAATTGCAACCATGTTCACATTTGCAGGAAATATATCTTTTCCTTGTTTTGTTGACACTTCTTTGGACTCTTCCTCATTTTGAGTTGGAGGTGAAGCAGAACAAGCTGACAAAAAGAGAATAAGAAAAATAAGACCTATTTTTTTCATCCTATGTTCACCCCTGTTACTAGATGTCTCTAATGTATTATCATATCATATTCTTTAAAACTAAAAAATCATACAAAAAAAAACCAACCTATCTTCCCCCTACTAAAGGGGTCGGTTGGTTTTATCAGGACGTTTCTTCTAATTCCTTTGCTTCATGAATAATATCCTCATAAGGAACATTAGACACCCCATCATAGTCCTTTACAATTTGACCTTTTTGATTTAAAAGAAAAAATGTTGTTCCATGAATCACTTGATCTCCTGAACTCGGCTTTTGAACATTCATATAAAAATTCTCTCTTGCGAATGTTTCAATCTCTTCTTGAGAATACCCTGTGAGAAATTGCCAATTATCGCTATTTGCCTCAAATCCTTCACTAAATTCTTTCAGTTTCTCACTGCTATCAACAGTTGGATCAACTGTGAAAGAGACAAATTCCACATCTGCTCCTTGCTCTTTTGCTTTCTCTTGAAGTTTTGCCATATGAGACGTCATTGGCGGACAGACAGTTGTACAGCTTGTAAAGATAAAGTTCGCTATCCACACTTTTCCATCTAAGCTTTGTGATGAAAATGGTTCACCATTTTGGTTTTCGTATGTAAAATCAGCAATTGGGTCTGATAATTGCTGTTCTTCTTTTGTTTCTGCCTTACTTTCTTCTTTCTTCTCTCCACATGCTGTCAATAAAAAAAGAGAGCATACTAACCATAAAAAGCTTTTTCTTTTCATCTCCAATCCCTCCTAAAAATATTAAAAAACGTTTTCATATTTTAGAAAAAAAGAAGAACGGTCATTGTAGCCCGTTCTTCTTTTTTTAAGCATTATGTTTTAAAGGAACTGTTAAAAAGATTTGCTCATATGTTGTCCATTTACAATGTTTTTTCATATATTCCTTAAATGAATAGAGTTCTTTTCGGATTTCTTTTCTTTCAATCATTTTGACGAATGATTCAAAATGAACCGAAATCATAAACGAAAGTGGATGATGATGTGGCACAACCGGAATTTCAATAACCTTTACTTTTTGTCCATTTGCAAGCTTAAATTCCAAACTTTTAAATAACAAGCAGATCAGCCCTCTTTTTCACCCGTTTTTCTCTATTATAACTTCCCTTTAACGTAAAATCATGTCATATTATGACGCTTCATTAATTTTTTTTTAGACAAATAGATGGAAAAGCTGACTATCTTTATTAATCTCTGTAAATGGAAAAGCTTTTTGATTCATACGTTCAATAAGAGGAAAATAGTCTTCTTTATGCTTCACTTCAATCCCCACAAACGCTGGTCCGCTTTCACGGTTATTTTTTTTCGTATATTCAAATCTTGTAATATCGTCTGTTGGCCCTAATACTTCATCAAGGAATTCTCGAAGGGCCCCTGCACGCTGTGGAAAATTTACAATAAAATAGTGTTGAAGTCCTTCGTAAAGCTTTGAACGTTCCTTAATTTCCTGCATGCGTCCAATATCGTTGTTCCCGCCACTTACGATACAAACAATGGTTTTTCCTTTAATTTGATCTTTATACGCATCAAGAGCTGCGATTGAGAGCGCTCCTGCAGGCTCTGCTACAATAGCATTTTCATTGTAAAGAGATAGAATTGTTGTACAAACTTTTCCCTCTGGCACAACTACAATGTCATCAATAACTTGCTGACAGATATGAAATGGCAAACAGCCTACCGTTTTTACTGCTGCTCCGTCTACGAATCCGTCAATATGCTGAAGCGTTTGAACACTTCCTTTTTTTAGAGCTTCATGCATTGAAGGAGCCCCTGCAGGTTCTACACCGACAATTCGTGTTTGAGGAGAAACGCTTTTAATGTAGGTACCGATTCCTGAGATAAGCCCTCCTCCACCAATGCTTGCAAAAACGTAATCAAAATCTTTCTCTGTATCATTTAGCATTTCAACTGCAACTGTTCCTTGTCCTGCAATGACATCAGGATCATCAAACGGATGAATGAACGTTCTTCCTTCTTCTACACCACACTCTGCCGCTTTAGCATAAGCATCATCAAATGTGTCGCCCGTTAAGACAACTTCTACAAATTCTTTTCCTAAAAATGTAACCCGATTAATCTTTTGTTTAGGAGTTGTGGCAGGCATAAAAATCTTTCCGTCGATTTTTAAATGTTGACAGGCATATGCAACTCCTTGCGCATGGTTTCCTGCGCTTGCACAAACAATGCCGTTTTCTCGTTCTTTTTTTGATAGCTTTTTGATTTTATTATAAGCTCCGCGAATTTTAAAGGAACGGACGTTTTGTAAATCTTCTCTTTTTAAATAAACTTCACATTCATAGCGCTCTGATAAAAGATCACTTTTTTGAAGAGGCGTATGTTCCACAACATCTTTAATTGTTTGATGAGCGATCAACACATCCTCAAGATGAATGTTTTTCTTTGTTTCTACTTGCTGGCTCATAATCAACTTCCTTCCTTTTCATTCCCTTTTTAATTTGTACATTATAGCACAAAAAATTAAGAAAAATCACTATATTTTATAAATTTCATCATTTCACTATATGAAAATTACATAAACTAACAGATAATCCTATTAAAACTTCTTATATTAAGGAAGAACTCCCTTTTTAATAGAAAAGTGAGAAGGAGATTGCAGATGGAATTCACCCTAAAAATAAAGAAAGTGCGATCCCTTGTTTAGGAACGCTTGATGATGAAAATGATTGTTATATGGTTCGAAAAGAAGATACAAGCGGAGAAGTTTTTAATAGTCCAGCTTATAGCTTAGGTTTCAGTTCATTAGCATGAAGATGATTTTGTAGACTCAGATTCTTTTCATCATATGATGAAAGAGCTTGATAAATACGAAGAAGAGACGCATTTGCAATAAAAAAAAGAGGATCATGATTGATCCTCTTTTTCTGCGTCCTCTTTTAGAAGGCCACCTTGAAGGGCTTCTTCTACTTTTTTAATCAACTGCGGTTTTGTGATAGTATCATCTAAATGCTCCCTTATTGGGGAACCAATATGAACAGACAGCGTACTCGGACGAATGCGAAATGTTCCTTGCTCATCAATTTCTTTCGTTCCATCAATAGAAACTGGCACAATGGGCACCCCAGCTTCTACTGCCATTGAAAGGTCTTCTCCGTTAAGATGATGCAAATCCTTGGAACCTTTTTCTTTATGTTCAGCAAATACAAGCAGTGAATGACCTTGTGTTAATAAATGAATTCCTGTGCGATAAGCTTCTTTCATTCTTGCACTATCATTGCGATCCATAAGGACGCAATGCATAGAGTTCATCCATTGATTCCATAGCGGATAGTTTTCAAACTTTTGCTTTGAGAAGAAACCAAAAGGCTTTTGAATATAGCCTAAAAGAGCTGGAATATCGTATGGGCCTTGATAGTTACTAACAAATAATACAGGCTCATCCAACAGCCTCTCTTTTTTGTTTACTTCTACTTTGGATCCAGTTAATTCAATAACTCTACGTCCCCATTTTTTTGGTTTATCATGCACTTCCTTGTCCCGTTTTGCAGGCGACATTAAAGGTGGAAGATTTCGAACACGATTTAGCTCAGATAAACTAAAAAAAAGAGAAGAAAGTGAATAACCACCAATATAAATTGTACGAATCATGTTGGAACCCCCTTTAAAAGCTGGTTTTCCCTCTTTCTCGTCCTATTTTCATCCGAGAAGTGTAATGCTAGCTTCGTTCATAGACAACAAATTCATAATCATAAGCATTTTTTTCATCTTTTTTATGCTCTTTAGAATCTATTATCTTCCATTCTTCTTTTGAAAATACAGGAAAATGTGTATCTCCATCAAACGTAGCACGAATGTGGGTAACATACAAACGATCTGCAACAGGCAGTAGCTGTTCATAAAGACGAGCTCCTCCGATAATAAACAGCTCCTCATTCGAATGGTTTGCCATTTCTTTCAGCTCGTCCAATGAATGAATAACCGTTACACCTTCTTCTTGGAATGATGTACTGTGCGTTAACACAACGTTCTTCCGTTTTGGAAGAGGTCTACCAATCGACTCATATGTTTTTCTTCCCATTACAATTGTATGATTTGTTGTCACCTTTTTAAAATAAGCAAGGTCAGCAGGAAGATGCCATGGTAAAGCATTATCTTTTCCAATCAGATTATTGTCATCCATTGCAACGATGAAAGAAATCATACGCTAACAGCTCCTTTTATATGCGGATGTGGATCATATCCAACAAGCTCAAAATCGTCATACGTAAAATCAAAGATGTTCTTAACGTCTTTATTAATTTTCATTTTTGGCAGCGAACGCTCTTCACGTGTAAGTTGCAGCTTTACTTGTTCAATGTGATTTGTATAAATGTGTGCATCACCGAGCGTATGAATAAATTCTCCTATTTCTAGATCACACGCCTGGGCAATCATCATTGTTAAAAGAGCATATGACGCAATATTAAACGGGACACCTAAGAACACGTCAGCAGAACGCTGATAAAGCTGGCAAGATAGTTTACCATCTGCTACATAAAACTGAAACAGGCAGTGACATGGAGGAAGCGCCATATTCTCGATATCAGCTACGTTCCAGGCGCTTACGATAAGACGACGTGAATCTGGTGTTTCTTTAATCTGTTTTATGAGATTTGAAATCTGGTCAATGCTTTCTCCGTTTGATGTCGGCCATGAGCGCCATTGATGTCCATATACAGGACCAAGCTCCCCTTTTTCATCTGCCCATTCATTCCAGATTCTTACTCCGTTCTCCTGCAAATAGGCAACATTTGTGTCTCCTGCTAAAAACCAAAGAAGCTCATGAATAATAGACTTTACATGAAGCTTTTTTGTTGTTACAAGTGGAAAACCTTCTTTAAGATCAAAGCGCATTTGATAACCGAACGTACTGATTGTTCCCGTTCCTGTTCGATCCTCTTTTTTCGTACCGTTGTTTAAAATGTGTTGACATAAATCTAAATATTGTTTCACTTTGATCCCTTCCTCTCACTTACTTCTTATCATTAATCAAAAACGATCGTTTTATTTCCATAAACAAGAATACGATCTTCTAAATGCCATTTTACACCGCGAGCTAAAACGCTTTTCTCAACAGAACGACCAATTCTTTTTAGTTCTTCTATGGAATCACGGTGGTCAACTCGCTCAATATCTTGCTCAACAATCGGACCTTGATCAAGCTCATCTGTTACATAATGAGCCGTTGCCCCAATAAGCTTTACACCGCGCTCATATGCACGTTCATATGGTTTTGCTCCAACGAATGCAGGTAAAAAAGAATGATGAATATTCATAACGCGATTCGGATGTCTTATGACAAAATCAGAAGATAAAATTTGCATATAGCGAGCTAAAATCACAAAATCAATTTCGTTGCTTTCTAAAAGTTCAAGCTGTGCTTTTTCTGCTTCTGGCTTTGTTTCTTTTGTAACTGGAATATAGTGAAAAGGAATGCCTTTGCTTTCTACGAACTCTCGCATTGTTTCATGGTTACTAACAACCATCGCTATATCTGTATAAAGCTCTCCTCGCTCGTAGTTCCAAAGAAGTTCCTGTAAGCAGTGATCTTCTTTAGAAACAAAGATCGCTGTCTTTTTGCGATTTGAAGCTGATTGTAGCTGCCAGTCCATTTCAAAAGATGAAGCAACTTCATGAAATGACTTCTTAAGTTCGCTGTAACGCTTTTGAAAATCAGGGCATTCAAACTCTATTCTCATAAAAAAAAGACCATCAGTATGACTTGTTGAATATTGATTTGATTCAACAATGTTTGCTTTACACTCGAAAAGCCACTGAGACACTTTTGCGACAATCCCTGGTTTGTCGTTACAACTAATAAGCAGTCTTCCTCTATTTTGATATCTATGTGTTACATATTCGAATTTTTTTTGGCGATAACTGTTCATCTTTCTTCCTCACTTCTCCATCCATTTTTGTTTCTTCAACATATGTAAAAACTGAATATCCTTTTGATTCCAAGAGCACGTTTATTTTATCTTATTTTTTAACCTTTTTCAAAAGCCATTTAATATAGATTTTAGTGTAGCATACCGCTTTTTCTTTTTCTATGAAAAAGATAAGGTAAAAAGGGCGCAATAAAAAAAGCGTTCGTATTTCTACGACGCTTCTTCGATGTTTAATTTAGCCATTTTGGCGGCATATTTTGATTCCAATAAATTTTCCCTAAATCATAATGTTTCTGAAAGCCGTCTTCACTTTTATGATAATGAAAGTTAAACCAATACCCGTCTTTTGGCGGATGATCTCTTCTAACGTGAAAACGAATGATATCTTCTCCTGTTTCCCGATTATATACATTAAAAATTTTTTCTCCATATCCTCCAGAAGGAGACTCGGTAATTCCTAAGTTGGACAACTCTACTTCGTCAGCTTGTTCTGATACCTCTGTTAAAGCCTCTTCAATCTTTGGTAGAATTGCTTCTCTAAATTCCTCTTCAATAACAGGTGAAATTTTGGTTCCAAACTTTTGAAATGACTGACTTTCTGCTTCAGCTAAAGCATTTGTTACAAAGTCTTCTTTTGAAAGAGGTGGACTATAAGAATAAGAGGTTTCTTCACTATATGGAATTGCTACATCTTCAATATAACTTTGCTTTTCAGGCTTGTCCGCTTTTACATCGTCTATATACAAGTAATCTGGCGGACTAACAAGGCCAAACGTAAACACCGTAATTAACACAATAAACGTCTTTCGCAACCATCTTGGCATACACTTTCTCCCCCTCTTTACGACATGCACCACTACTCCGAACATACTTTTTCTTTATTTTATCATTTTTTAAAAAGAGTCTCCTAAACTTTTCAGATTTTTAACAAAAGTAATGAAGGTGAAAACTCTCTTAAAATCTTTGCAATATTTCTACTTTTTCATATAACGGTTGAATTAGGCTAAAAGTTTCATTTTTTTTAAAAAGAGTTCTTTTGTGAAATGCTATGTAAAAAGGAGATGAATGAAGTGGATATTATTCTTGTCATTTCATTGTGTATTGTTCTCGTCTATAATATTACCCTTACACTTTTTGATTAAAGCTCAATTTTGAGTAGGTTTTTTACACTATAGTGGAAAAGAGCCGTTTTTCGTTTATGAACATCAAAATTTAAAGTATTAAAAAGAGGGCTTCTGAAATGATCTTTTAAAACAACTCTTTTTCTTGCAACTCGGCACGCTTCCTTCACCATCTTTTTTGTCACAGGATGGTGAAGAGCGAGCGGACGAAGACTTTCAATTCCTGCTGATTCTTCCACAGTTTGATGAAACATCGGGTCAAAATACACAACGTCAAACGACTTATCTTCACAGGAAATCAAATACTTTTCGCTTTCTTCTGCGATTACTTCTATTCTTTTCATTGCAAGGTTCAATTCAGCAATAGATGTTTCCCAGCTTTTTAATCCTTCTTTTACAATGTAAGCAACATAGCGATTGCCTTCTGTTCCAACGACTTTTCCTCTTTCTCCAACAGCAAGACTTGCCATAGTACTGTCAGAGGCAAGGCCAAGCGTACAGTCTAAGAATGAATCTCCTTCTTTAAGATTTACAGCCTCCAAAAATGGATCCCTCTCTCCTTTTATCCAACGTTTTGCACGAAACATGGCTGAATTAGGATGAAAGAAAAAAGGTTCACTACTCTCTTTATAAAAAAGCTCAAGTCTTTCTTTTCCAACGACGAGAATGTTACAATCCCTCTCGTCTCTAAGCTTTGATATCGAGCGCTTTCTTCGTTCTTCAAACGGAACTTTAAGGACCTTTGAGATCTTATAAGCCCGTTCAATCATCTCTTGATTTGTTCGTCCAGCAGTTGTCACAATCATCTCTTTCGTCCCTTACATGTATTTTGAACGTCAAAAAAGAGTGTCACTAGACACTCTTTCCCGCTTACTTACAATGTGTATTTAGTCCTGTAATAATATTTTCCATAATGCTTTCAAGCGCATGATCTTCAATGTTATGACGAGGAATAAAATGAACAACTTCTTTTCCTTTTAGCACCGCCATTGATGGAGAAGAAGGCTCAATATCTGTAAAATATTCTCTCATTTTAGCTGTTGCCTCTTTATCTTGTCCTGCAAAAACCGTTACAAGATGATCTGGCTTTACTTCACTATACAAAACAGCTTGCGTAGCAGCTGGACGAGCAAGACCTGCTGCACATCCACAAACAGAGTTTACAACAACAAGCGTTGTTCCTTCAACATGCTCCATAAAGTCTTCTACTTCTTCAGCTGTTGTCAATTCACTAAAACCTGCCCGAACAAGCTCCTCACGCATCGGCTTGACAAGTTGACGCATATATTCTTCATATGCCATTGACATAATTCATTCCTCCTTATTCCTTGACGGTAACAGCATACTATAAAAGAGGGCAAAAAATCAACGAGCTTGCGCTAAATTCGACAATATTTTTACTATTCATTTCAAAAAGAAACCTCAGCAGTGCCAAGGTTTCTTCCTTATATTATTTTGAAAAAGTTGTCTCTTTTTTTGCTGTTTTTTCAAATTTATCTGTTACAGCTCCTTCTGATGAGCATGATACAAGGTGTGCATATTTCCCTAATACGCCTTTTGTATGAAGGGGTTTTGGTGTCCAAGCATCACGGCGTGCTTTTAATTCTTGCTCTGAAACGTTCATTGATACGGTCTGAGCAATAGAATCAATTGTGACTTCATCACCTGTTTGCAGCAAAGCAATTGGGCCTCCAACTTGTGCTTCAGGCGCAATGTGCCCTACAACAAGTCCATGTGTTCCACCTGAGAAACGCCCGTCTGTTAGAAGCGCTACTTTTTCTCCAAGTCCTTTTCCAACGAGCATTGAAGAAATGGAAAGCATCTCAGGCATCCCTGGTCCGCCTTTTGGTCCGACATGGCGAATAACTAAAACATCGCCTTCCTTAATTTCATCATCTACAATTGCTTTTGTTGCTTCTGCTTCTGAATCATATACTTTCGCAGGGCCTGTATGGACTTTTACCTTTACTCCGCACATTTTTGCCACAGCACCACTTGGAGCAAGATTTCCTTTTAAGATAATAAGTGGGCCGTCTTTTCGTAGCGGCTGATCAAGAGGAACGATAATGTCCTGTCCTTCTGCTAGATCTTGTGCTTCCTCTAAGTTTTCAGCAAGCGTTTTTCCTGTTACCGTTAAGCAATCTCCGTGAAGATAACCTGCTTTATATAGCATTTTCATAACAGCTGGTATCCCACCAATGTTGTGAAGATCTTGCATCACGTATCTTCCACTTGGCTTTAAGTCTGCAATATGTGGTACTTTCTTTTGAATACGATCAAAGTCTTCGATTGTTAAATCAACCCCAACAGAATGAGAAATTGCAAGAAGGTGAAGTACAGCATTTGTAGAACCACCAAGCGCCATTACAACTGTAATCGCATTTTCAAATGCTTCTTTTGTCATAATATCTTTTGGATATATGCCTTTTTCAAGCAAGTTATAAACAGCTTGTCCTGCTTTATAGCAATCTTCTGACTTTTCTTTCGACTCTGCTGGGTTTGAAGAACTTCCAGGTAAGCTCATTCCAAGAGCTTCAACAGCAGATGCCATTGTATTTGCTGTATACATACCACCACATGAACCAGATCCAGGACATGCATTACATTCAATTTTGTTTAGTTCTTTTCCGTCAATATCACCTTTATTGTATTGACCAATTCCTTCAAAAACAGAAACAATGTCAATGTCTTTTCCATTATGTTTTCCAGGAGCAATCGTTCCTCCGTATACAAAAACAGCTGGTACGTCTGTACGTGCAATTGAGATCATACAGCCTGGAATGTTTTTATCACATCCTCCAATTGCAACGTAGCCATCTAGGTTTTCAGCCCCAATTACAGTTTCAATAGAATCAGCAATTACTTCACGACTTGAAAGAGAATATCTCATACCGTCTGTTCCCATTGAAATTCCATCGGAAACAGTAATGGTATTAAAGATCATTGGAGCACCTCCAGCTTCACGAGCTCCTTTCTTTGCCTCAACTGCCAAATCATCAATGTGAATGTTACATGGCGTTACTTCACTCCACGTACTAGCAATCCCAATCATTGGTTTTTTAAAATCTTCATCTTTAAAACCAACCGCACGAAGCATGGCACGGTTAGGTGCCTTTTTCACATCGTCACTAATCACTTTACTTTTAATTCTTAAATCTTTTTTCACTACAATGTCCCCCAAATCAATTGTTATTGTTAAATAATATAGTACTTTTTAAGAGTGATTGCAATAATATTCTCAATTTTTTATTTTATATAATTTTTCTGTTAATATAAAACAGTTCATTCCATTCTTTTCTATCCTCTTACGGAAGCGCTTTATTATTTTTATATAATAAAAAAAGTAAAGGGGAACTCCCCTTTACTCTCTAGCGTTTACGCGCTTCTGTCATTTGCTTCCAAACAGAACCTTTTGCTTCTTCCCCACCTTGAATACGCTCAATAGCAAGTTTGATTTGCATACTGACTTCAAATTCCGGATCATCTTCAGCAGCTTTTAAAGCTGGTAAGGCACTTTCATCTCCAACTTCATATAAAAACATAGCTGCACGCCAGCGAACTAATTTACTTTTATCTTCTAATGCCTCTATCGCTGCAGGCATAGCTTCTACAAATCCTAAGTCTGATAAACAGTCTGCTGCTGTTCTTCTAACCGTTACAGATTTGTCTTTTAATGCTTTATCAAGATATGGAAGCACGCTTTGTTCTTCAATCATGCCAAGATAAACTGTAGCAAGACGTCGAATTGACACTTTGCTGTCTTCTAATGCTTTGTTTAAAAGAGGAAGATCTTCAATAGTTGGATCCATCTGTTCTAAATGTGCATAGCGCTTTGTCCAATCTTCATCTTCAAACATTTCAAGCGTAACCTTATAGCTTTTACGTTCTACAACCGCTGATTTTGTTTCTCCTTTTTGTGAAGAGCTAACAAGTTCTTCTAAGCGTTCCTCTGGATATGCAGCATCAATTTCACTTGCAACTTCCTTTGCGATTTCCTCAAGATCACCATAGCGAACTCCATGATCTTTCCATTTTCGTTCAAGTACAACGTTGTCATCTTCTCGCTGAGCCTTCACAACTGCTTCTTTGAATCGAGCTGGCAGACCTTCACGCTTTTCCGTTTCTCCATCTGTTAGCTTAATCTGCATGGGGATACCTTTGAAAAGTTGAAGAGAAACGTTCACTTCACCAAAATGCTCATCAACTTTATCCTGTTTTTCTTCACCTTCTACTTCTTCACCAAATAAAGCACGCACTTTTGGTAAGATTTCTTTCCAATCAAATTTTGCATTACGCTCTACTGCCAAAAAGTCAGCTACATGATAAACGCCTTTCACGCCATCAATTTCCATCAAATCTTGAATAATCTTTGGTGCTTGCTCAACGTTTGTCCCATTATAGTTGTTGCTTTTACCAGCTGGAAGCTCACTATCAAGCGTGACTTTCATCGTGTTTGGACTTGGTGTAGGTTCAATTGACTTAATGTTCATGTTTCCACTGCTCCTTTTTTTACTTCTTAAGGGGATTGTAACACACTTACCCGTTCAGCTCTTCTATAAGCTCTGAAAGCTCTGCCCAGCGCTCAATTGCTTGTTCAAGTTGCTCATTCAACTCCTGTTCACGGTTCATAAGCTTTTGAGCTTTTTCATAATTTGTGCCAACTTCAGCAAGGTCACTTGCGACAGTTTCAAGCTCTGTTTCAAGCTCAGGTATTTTTTCTTCAAGCTCCGCCCACTCTCGTTTTTCATTGTAAGACAAGCGGCGTTTCTTTTTCTCTTGTGAAGTCGTTTCTTTTGGCTTTTGTTTCTGAACCGTTTTCTTTTTTGTACTTTCTTCTAAAAGCTCACTATATGAACGAAGATATGTCGAAACTTCTCCTTCTCCTTTGAAAACAAATAAGTAGTGCGCAATTTTATCTAAAAAGTAGCGATCATGTGAAACAGTAATAACAACGCCAGGAAACTCTTCAATATAGTCTTCAAGAACTGTAAGTGTTTCTGTATCAAGATCGTTTGTCGGCTCATCAAGTAGCAGGACATTTGGTGATGTCATTAAAAGACGAAGAAGGTAAAGGCGACGTCTTTCTCCTCCTGAAAGCTTTCGAATTGGTGTGCCGTGCGTATGAGTTGGGAATAAGAAACGTTCAAGCATTTGAGAAACAGAAATAGTTTTTCCATCTGTTGTTTGAACAACTTCCGCTCCCTCTTTTACATAATCAATCATACGCTGGCTAAGATCAATTTCTTCACTTTCTTGTGTATAATAAGCAACTTTCACTGTCTGGCCTTGCTCAATTTCCCCATGATCAGGTTGAGTTTTCCCTGCAATCATATTTAAAAGCGTTGATTTACCGCTTCCGTTATATCCTACAATACCAATATGGTCGCCTCTTTGAATAATATGAGAAAAATCTTTGATAAGCAAACGATCTCCAAAGGATTTGTTCACTTCTGTAAACTCCACTACTTTTTTACCAAGTCTACTTCCTGATAAACTAATTGAAAGTTTATCATCTTGGCTATGATCAAGACGCCCTTCAATATCTTCAAAGCGCTGAATGCGTGCTTTTTGCTTTGTTGAACGTGCTTTAGCTCCACGTCTAATCCAAGCTAGTTCATTGCGGTAAAGATTGCGAAGCTTTGCCTGACTTTGGCGCTCTTCTTCTTCTCTTTGTGCTCTTCCTTCAAGAAAAGATTGATAGTTTCCTGTGTACGTGTATATATTTCCTTCATGTAGTTCAAAAATGCGGTTTGTAACGCCATCAAGGAAATAGCGATCATGCGTCACAAGTAAAACAGCCCCGCTATATCGTACAAGATAATCTTGCAGCCACCCAATAACTTCATAATCAAGATGGTTTGTTGGCTCATCTAAAATGAGTAAATCAGGCGTTTCAATTAAGCATTGAGCAAGAGCTACTCGCTTTTTTTGCCCTCCTGATAAGTTGCCCATTTTTTGACGAACATCATGAATACCAAGCTTAGATAAGATAGCTTGAACATTTGCATTTGTGTCCCATGCATTCATTGCATCCATTCGTTGTTGAAGAGCATAAAGATTTTCTTGATGTCCTTCATTTTCTGGATGCTTTTCAAGATCATAGAGAGCTTTATCATACTTTTTCAGCAGCTCAAACATTGGAGTACTGCTCGTAAATACTTGCTCAATAACTGTCAAATTCTCATTAACTTCCGGATGCTGTGCTAAATAACTAATTGTATAATCTTTTGAATGAGAGATTTCTCCTTGATCGTCTGTATCAAGGCCTGCAATAATTTTTAATAGCGTTGATTTGCCTGTTCCATTAACACCGATAATACCAATGCGCTCACGTTCACTAATTGTAAAGCTTATATTGTTAAAGAGAAGCTTTTCTCCATATGTTTTTGTCATGTTTTCAACTGTTAGCATCTTCATTTGTACCATTCCATTCTTCCTTAAATTTCTCTAAAAACGTCCTCATAAAACGATGACGATCTGTTGCAAGCTCAACTGCCTTTTTGGTGTTCATCTTTCCTTTTAAAAGGAGAAGTTTTTCATAAAAGTGTCCAATAACGCTTGACGGATTGTGACGATATTCATCTTCTGTCATCGCTGTTCTAGGCATCTCGTCCTCTTTAAACAAAACATGACCTTTGGCCCCTCCATACGTAAACGCTCTTGCAATTCCAATCGCCCCAATAGCGTCAAGTCTATCTGCGTCTTGAACAATTTTCCCCTCTATTGTAGTAGGGGACTCCTCGTTCCCCCCTTTAAAAGAGACGGTTTTAATGATGTGAATAATGTGATTAACATCATTCGTAGGGACCTCACAAGCTCGAAGAAGCTCATCAATACGCTTGTATGCTTCCTCTTCTGAAGAAACAAGTTTTGGGTCTGCACAATCATGAAGGAGTGCTGATAGCTCAATGATTTCCCGGTTACCTCCTTCACGAACAGCAAGGTATAAAGAAAGCCGTCTCACGCGAAAAACATGTTCTAGATCGTGACCAGTTCGATCATCTTTCAACACGGAGCATACAAATTTTTCTACCGTTTTTACTCTTTCTTGTTCGTTCATTTTCTCCTCCGGTACTTTTCTTCTCCCCTATTTTAACACAGTGCCTCAAAAGGATAGGCACTTGCGGATTTTTTTTAGACGATTATCTCTTTTTGTTTTTTTTACATAGGATACTAACGTACGAATTCAAACTACTGAGGAGCTGACAAAATGTTTCGACATAGAAATCACCACTGTTGTATGCCAATGCCAAAACCTATGCCTTGTCACCAGCCAATCATGCACCATATGCCTTGCCATCAGCCAATGACACATCCTACACAACAATTGCCTTACAACATGCCACATGATCATATGATGGGTACTCACAATATGCCTGAACAATATGACGGGATGGACTACAACATGATGCCGCATATGGATGATCAGCAAGTGATGGGAGACTACGATATGGGACATGAACCTCATATGATGAATATGCCGTATGATATGACACCACAGCATATGGATATGCCTCATCACACAATGGGAGATTATGACATGCAAATGCCTCATCACACAATGGGAGACTATGATATGCAAATGCCTCATCATCAACAACTTCCTTACAACATGCCTCACCAAGGTAACCAAATGATGCCTGAGCATCAATACCCTCAGCATTACCCACAAAAACCATCCTGTTCATGTGGGAAAAAGAAGCGTTAACTAAAAAAAGAAGCGGCATTATAGCGCCGCTTCTTTTTTATCTTTCTTGTACAACATCTGTTTTTTCTTCTAAAAGCTGTTCAATATCATGCTCTAAATCTTTCGGAGCCGTTTTTGGACTAAATCGTTGAACAGGCTCACCGTCCTTATCAATTAAAAATTTTGTAAAGTTCCATTTAATAGCTTTCGAACCTAGTATACCTGGTGCTTTTTCAGCTAGGTACTGAAAAAGCGGATGAGCATTATCCCCTTTAACATCTACCTTTGCAAACATTGGGAAGTCAACCCCATAGTTACGCTGACAGAACGATTGAATCTCCTCCTCGCCTCCAGGCTCTTGCCCACCAAATTGATTACAAGGAAAACCTAAGATGACAAAGTTGCGGTCTTTATACTTTTCATATAAATTTTGAAGACCTTCAAACTGTGGAGTAAATCCACATTTGCTTGCTGTATTAACCACAACAATCACTTTTCCTCTATATTGCTCTAGTGACTGTTCTTCACCTTTTATATTTTGAGCTGAAAATTGATAAATGTTCATCTTTATTTCCTCCTATAGGTCAACGAGCTTTCTTTTTCTTTTCCCTTTTTTCAAGAGATGAAACTACCTATATAGTCGTTTATCCAATATTTTTCACACTTTCTGTTGAAACTTCTTGAAGTTGTTCTTATAATAGATTTATTGCAATTTTTCAGATTTTTAGAAACAGGAGGGATATTCCATGCCGATTAACATCCCCTTTGATCTTCCGGCAAAAGAAATACTTACAAGCGAGCGGATCTTCGTAATGGATGAAACAAGAGCTTTCACTCAAGACATTCGTCCATTAAATATCGTCATTTTAAATCTTATGCCTCAAAAAGAAAAGGCTGAAACTCAATTTTTACGCCTGCTTGGAAACTCTCCTCTTCAAGTGAATATAACGCTTATTCATCCTGAAACACACCAAGCAAAAACAACGAGTAAAACTCATCTTGAGCGCTTTTATTCAACGTTCCCACAGATTAAGCATCAAAAATTTGACGGGATGATTATTACAGGAGCTCCTGTTGAACATATGCCATTTCGCGACGTTACGTACTGGCACGAGCTCTGTGAAATTATGGACTGGTGTAAAACTAACGTCACTTCTACTATGCACGTATGCTGGGGTGCACAAGCTGGGCTTTACCATCATTTTGGAATTGATAAAATCCCTCTTGATAAAAAGTGTGCAGGTGTTTTTTCTCATACTTCCATTGCTGAACCAGTAAAACTGCTCAGAGGGTTTGATGATCTATTTTTCTCTCCTCATTCACGTCATACAGATGTAGATATAGAAGAAGTCAAAAGGCATCCTGACCTTGAGCTTCTTTCTTCATCAGAAGAAGCAGGCGCTTATTTAATGATGTCTCGTGATGAGAAGTTTATTTTTGTAACGGGACATCCTGAATATGATGTCCAAACGTTAAAAGAAGAATATGACCGAGATATCCAAAAAGGACTGGAAATTCAAGTCCCACGTCATTATTTCCCAAACAATGACCCTGCAAGCTCTCCGCTTAAAACATGGCGTTCACATGCCAATCTTTTATTTATGAATTGGCTTAACTATTATGTTTATCAAGAAACGCCTTACAATTGGAATTGAAAGAACCGCTTGGCCGCATTACATCAGTAAAAGAAAGAGCATCTACTGCTCTTTCTTTTTTTCTAGCACAAAAAGCCAAAAGAAGGATAAGGCTTGTTGAAGTGGCCGAGAAAGTTTGTCAGCTTCGTTCTTTTGTACGCCTGTCTTATAAACAGGATAACCATCAAGAACGTCCCATCCATTTTCAGAAGACATACGTTCAAATTCCCACGGCATCATTGTGTTGCAAATCACGTCTTTTCCATACAAGCGATCATAGCTGTTTGACCTTGGCCCTGCTGTAGGCCCTAAAATTGCAACAAAAGCCTTTCCTCCCTTTTTTAATACTCTTTTTAATTCTTGTAGAGAAGAAAGTGGAGTTTCTGTCCACTCCAATGCATTAATGACCATTGCTCCATCGAATTCTTCGTCTCCGAAAGGAAGAGAGGCAAAATCACCTTGAACAAAATTCAATCCCTCTTGTCCAAAAAGCTCTGCTGCTTTCTCAATCATTTTAGAAGACAAATCAACTCCTGTTACATTTATATTTTTGCTATGTAAAAGAGAAGAACCAAATCCATCGCCACAGCCAACATCAAGATATTTTTCACCTTTTTGTGCGAACTTCTCAATTGTTGGAATTACAATACTCCTGCTTCCTGTTTCCCACATTTCTTTACTTTTGCTATTCCATATATTTGCTTGATTGTCCCATTTTTCTTTCGATATTTCATGCCATTTAAATTGTTTCTCCATCTCTGTATCCTCCTCTTTCTCTCCCTTTTCTTTTATAATACATAAATTTATCGATGACTCAAATATTAAAGATTAAAGAAGGAGGAAAGTTTATGGAACAAAAACAGTTTGTTGCTGTGCAAAAAAATGCTGATGGAGATCTGACAGCATTCAAAACTTCCGATGGTTCTTTGCTTTCATATGAAGAAGCTCTGCAAGAAGTTTTAGCAGGTTCAATTGCTAACGTCAGCGCATTTAAAGGAAAAGATGGGGAAACTTATATAAGAAGCAACCCTGATAATCGAAAAGATAATAATCTCGATCAACTACCTCTATTCTAAAAGGAGTGTCCTTAGATGACTAAAAAACCAAACAAAGGCAGCATGAATCAAAACTCTCCAAAACTTCAGCACTATTTAGTTGAATCAGGAGAAGAAATCACGAGCGGTGATAATAGCAAAGGAAACAAACATAACAAAGATCAATCAAGCAAAACAAAAGAAAAGAAGCTTCATCGTAAAAGATAACAAAAAACCACGCCAAGTGCGTGGTTTTACATTTGCTGTCTTATTTTAGTTTTTGTGACCCCTTTAAACTGTGGATAAGCAATCCCCACAAAAATAAGAATTAATCCTGTCCACTGTAAGGATGAAATAGACTCATGAAGAAAGATCCCTGAACAAATAACAGCTGTTGGAAGCTCTGCAGCTCCTAAAATACTTCCAATTCCAGGATCCACTTTAGGCATACCAAGTGCAAAAAGCAACGGTGGCAAGCATGCTCCAAAAAGACCGAGCATGCTTCCCCACAGCCACAGTCCTTCCCCTAAATCTCCGTCAAACACAAAAGTTGGCTGAAGGACAATAAATGTTAACACAACTGCTCCAATACTCATGTAAGCACTGCGCTGAATAGGCGGTACACTCACTTCTACTTTGCCACTAGAAAAAATAAATAAAGCAAAAGACAATGCAGCAAGAAGCCCAAGTGCAATTCCTTTTGGATCTAATTGAAGTCCTTTTCCTTCTAGCAAAGCACCAGCTAGCACTGTTCCTCCTAAAAGAAACAGAGCGGATACAACGTACCGAGCACTTGGTCGTTTTTTAGCAAAAATACTTTCTAACAAAATCCCCATCCATGTAAATTGGAAAAGAAGAACAATAGCAATTGAAGCTGGAATGGTTTTTAAAGCATTATAATAAAGCACGCTCGTTGAAAATGTGAAACATCCAACAGCAATCAGCTTCATCTTTTGTTTCCATGTTAAACGATTACGCTTACAAAATAAATTTAACACCCACAGAAGCACCGCACCAATTAACATCTGACTTCCAATTACATTTTCAACACCGAATCCTTTTGAATAAGAGATTTTCACAATGGTTGATAAAATTCCATAGCTGCATGAACCAGCAAGCACGAATAAAATAGCTTTCATGTCTTCCTTCTCCTTTATTTGAACTAAAAGAGGGCTTTTCACTCAGAAAAGCCCTCTTTTATTATCCTATACATTAATGTTATGGGAAACGCCTATTCCCCCACTTCTTTTCCTTTCGAAGAGAAACGTGGATAACCTATTAAGATAGCAACAATACCGCAAACCGCAATTAAAAATGGATAATAGGCATAAGGTAAAATCTCAACTGGTGATAGTGAAGCAAATTGAGCAGCTGCAAGCATTTGAGCTCCATACGGGATAAGCCCTTGTACAAAGCAAGCAAAAATATCTAAAATACTCGCTGATTTACGACGATCAATTCCGTACTGGTCTGCTACATTACGAGCAAGAGGACCTGCAAAAAGAATTGCAATCGTATTATTTGCTGTAGATATATTTGTTAAACTAACAAGAGCGGCAATTCCAAATTCCGCTCCTTTTCTGGAAGAAATGTTTTTCGTAAGAACATGAAGGAGATAATGAATTCCTCCATTATATTTAATAACTTCAACCATTCCTCCAATAAGCATCGATAAAATGACAAGTTCAGACATTCCTAGAATACCGTCTTTAATTGCTGAAAAATATTCCTCAAGATTATAACTAGACGTTAACATCCCTATCATTCCTGTAATGATGATGCCTCCTGTTAATACAGCCAAAACATTTACACCTAAAAGGGCGGCAATAAGAACAGCAAGATAAGGCAGAACCTTAATAAGTTCAAAATCATGCTCGCCAATAGACGTATGATTTCCAAGTGTCATTACAGTCAAAACAATGATTGTTACAATAGCTGCTGGCAATACAATGAAAAAATTCGTCTTAAACTTATCTTTCATTTTTGTTTGCTGTGTACGAACAGATGCAATGGTTGTATCAGAAATAAACGATAAGTTATCCCCAAACATCGCTCCTCCTACAACGGTTGCCATGACAAGAGCTAAAGAGATATCTGTTTGGCTACTAATCCCTACACCAATTGGACCAAGAGCAGCAATTGTTCCTACTGAAGTTCCCATTGCAAGCGATAAAAATGCCCCTATTACAAATAAACCTGCAAGAATAAGATTTGCTGGAAGAATGGATAAAGCCATATTAACTGTTGCATCAACAGCTCCCATCTCTTGAGCAGTTTGTGAAAAGGCCCCCGCTAGAATAAAAATAAGAACCATTACAATAATATCCGAGTTTCCTGCTCCTTTAGAAAATCTCTCTACTTTATCTGTTAGACTTTCTTTTCGATTAAATAGAAAGGCTACAATAGCGGCAATAAGGATGGCCACTAGGACAGGAAGCTTATAAAAATCTCCTGTAATAATACCTGAACCGAGAAAAAGACCAAGAAATATCACAAGCGGCAATAAAGCAAGAGGATTTCCTCTTGAGTTTTTCATGTTGTTATCCCCTCTTTCTTTTTTCAATAAAAAAATTCTTCTTAAGGAGAAAGAAGAACAATTGTAATACTTTGTATATAAACAGAAAAAATATTTCTCATCATTTTAGCGTTTTTACAAACATTCTTTCATACTGTAATAGGAAAGAGAGAAAAAGTCAATTGATTTTACTATTTTCAGATAACTCCAACACTTTTTCTCTCTTTCCATTCTAAATTATTTCATCAGTAAATTGAGTTTTTTTCCTAATTTCTCTTTTGTAGACGAAGAAAGCATAGCATTTAATATTTTAGCTAAACTAGCTCCTATAAATGTCCCCACTGTATTGAGAATAAGGTCATCGACGTCTGTTGATCTTCCAATCGGGAAAATATATTGAAATAGCTCTACAGCAAAGGACAAACACATTCCATAAAAAGTGACTTTAAAAAGGGACGCTTTTTTTCTCAAACAGAGAAAAAGAAAAAAGCCAAACGGCATAAAAAGCAAAATATTCAATCCCAAGTTGCTTATTGTGACATTTGAATCTGTTGAATACATAAGCAAATTGTACATCCCTTTTAATGGTTCAACATTAAGCACTCGTGCATCTCCATAATTATAGCCTGTCGGATACATCGTGATAAATAAAATAGAGATAGTACTTATGCCAAGTGCACTTTTTAGAAAGAAACGGCTTACCTTAAACGGCTTTTCCCTCTTTTTTTCTAGAAAAGAAAGGGTAAGAACATACAAAATAGACGTCGCAACTAACGGTGGAACAGCTGAACCGAAAATCGTCCAAAGAAATCCAAACATCTTTCTCACCTTTTCTTTTTTGCGTGTTAGCTTTTAAACTCTATCATAACTATTTCCCTCATCCAATAAAGAACTACGCTTCTGATTAAGATGTAATACAAATGTAAAGGTCCAGTAAAATTCCGGTATATTCACTCTCCCTTCCTCATCTTTTCTCTTTATTCTCTGCGATATTTCTTGTATTCTTTTTTCCTATCCTTGCTGTTTTCTGATAATATAATAGAGGAACTGTACGTAATGAATGTGAGGTAATGGCCATGACGTATTCAATAAAGAAATCGCTTTCTTATCATGAGCAAGTGTACAAATCACTGAAAGAAATGATTTTCAAAGAAGTTTTTCAGCCAGGAGAACGCATTTATGAAACCAAAATTGCTCGTGAATTTGAAATTAGTAGAAGTCCTGTCAGAGAAGCAATCCGAGCTCTTGAACAAGAAGGACTTTTAGTAACAGACGAAAAATCAAGAGTGACAGTCTATGAACCAACGTTAAAAGACGTTGAAGATATTTATGAATGCCGTAAAGCACTTGAATCACTTGCAGCTTCATTAGCAGCCCGTCATGCACGAGACGAAGATATTAAAAAACTTTCAGAGAACTTGAAGCAGTCAAGAGAAGTAATTAGAAACTTAAAAGATAATCAAAAAGGAAGCAAAGAGATGCTTCATTTAAACACGGAGTTTCATCAAATTATTAGACGTTCTACAAACAACAAGCGCCTCCAAAAACAAATTAACGATCTTCAGTCTCTTACTTACTTTTATCGAAAGCTGAACATGGAAGGAGAACAAAGATGTCAGCGCATTGTAAAAGAACATGAAGAGATTTTTGAACTTATTAAAAATCGTGATGAAGAAAAAGCTTTGCTGCTTATGAAAGAGCACATTAATAATGATCTTCAACATCTAAAAATTGTGATTACAAATCATCAATAAAAGAGGGAGCAGCAATGAATATCCAAACTTTTAATGCCGTATATTCTATTATGGAAGCGGCTTTTCCACCATCAGAACGACGAACTCGAGAAGGACAGCTAAAGCTTCTTAATCATGAACAATACAGCATCAAAACAAAAGAAAATGAAAATGGCGATATTGTAGCTTTTCTAGCTTCTTGGCAGTTTCCTAGCTTTTCATTTATTGAACATATCGCTGTTTCCTCTTCTTGTCGTGGTCAAGGATTAGGCAAACTGCTTATTCATGACCATTTGCAATCAACAAATAAGCCTACAATTCTTGAAGTGGAACCTTGCTGTGACGATACTACAGAGCGCAGAATTCGTTTTTATGAAAACCTCGGCTTTCATAAAAATGATTTTCCTTACATGCAGCCTCCACTTCAAAAAGGTGAGGATTTTATTCCGCTTGATATTATGAGCACACCTAGCCTGCTCAATGATAGCGAGTTTTCTACCATAAAAGAACAACTTTTTAGAGAAGTATACAAATTACAATAAAACTCCAAAAGCTAGCAAGGGTATCCTGCTAGCTTTCATGCTTTTCTAATACATTTTCCATATAATCTTTTCCCCATTCATACATCGCATCTAAAATTGGCATCAAACTTTTTCCGTGTTCTGTTAAAGAATATTCTACTTTTGGAGGCACAACAGGATATACTTCACGGTGTACAATAAAGTGTGCTTCAAGCTCTCTAAGCTGGTTCACTAACATGCGCTGCGTAATCCCTGGCATAAGAGCTTTTAATTCTCCAAATCGTTTTGTTCCTTCTTTTCCTAAGTGCCATAAAATAAGCATCTTCCACTTTCCACCTATAACAGCTAGCGTTAGTTCCTTTTCACAATTAAATGTTTTTTCTGCAAAATTCGGCAATTTATCCCACCATCCCTTTTCTCATAGTATACTTTTAGACACTATATGATTTCAAAGTGCGTACTTTCATAAGAATAATATACCTAGTATACTAGCCAACATAGTGTTAGTAAATGTAAAACAGCTGGAGACACTACCACATTCACATTATCCATCAAATTTAAAAGAAAAAGGAGAATCTACACATGAAATTACAATTAGCTTTAGATCTTGTAAATATTCCAGAAGCAATTGAAGTCGTAAAAGAAGTTGAAGAACATATTGATATTGTTGAAATAGGTACACCTGTTGTGATCAATGAAGGATTAAAAGCTGTGAAAGAAATGAAAAATGCATTTCCAAACTTAACAGTGTTAGCAGACCTTAAAATTATGGATGCAGCAGGCTATGAAGTTTCTCAAGCGTCTGAGGCTGGAGCAGACATTATTACAATTTTAGGCGCTGCAGAAGATCAGTCTATTAAAGGAGCTGTTGAAGAAGCGAAAAAACGTGGAAAACAAATTTTAGCAGATATGATTGCTGTTAAAGATATCGAAACTCGTGCTAAAGAACTTGACGAACTTGGCGTTGATTATATTTGCGTTCATACAGGCTATGACCTACAAGCAGTTGGAAAAAATTCATTTGAAGATCTTGCTACAATTAAAAACGTTGTTAAAAATACAAAAACAGCTGTTGCAGGCGGCATTAAGCTAGAAACGCTTCCTGAAGTCATTAAACAAAAGCCAGATCTTGTTATTGTTGGCGGAGGTATTGCAACACAAGACAACAAACATGCTGCCGCCAAAAACATTAAAGAACTTATTAACAAAGGTTAAATAATGAATACTATTCACTATTTTAATAAAATTGTGAAAGAGCTTGAACACTCTGCACCACTGATTTCAAATGATGAAGCCCAAACGCTCTTTCGTCATATTACAGGAGCAAAAAAAGTTTTTGTTGCAGGTGCTGGCAGATCTGGATTTATAGCCAAATCGTTTGCAATGCGAATGATGCATATGGGGATTGATGCATATGTTGTTGGCGAAACAGTGACTGCTACATTTGAAAAAGATGATCTACTCATTCTTTGTACAGGCTCAGGTGAAACGAAAACATTAACAGCCATTGGGGAAAAAGCCAAAACGGTCGGTGGCACACTCGCAGCTGTTACCCTTTCTCCTCTTTCAACGATTGGGAAAATGGCAGACACGACAGTCACATTGCCAGGTGCTCCAAAAGATCAAGATGGAAGGCATCACGAAACGATTCAGCCAATGGGTTCTCTATTTGAACAAATAATGCTTCTCTTTTTCGATGCACTAATTCTCCGATTTATGCATTATAAAGAACTTGATACAAACAAAATGTATGGAAAACACGCCAATCTTGAATAAAGAAGAGGCAACTGAAGTTGCCTCTTTTTTATTTTTTATTAAATTCCATCTTCCAGCTATAATAATCATTATCCGGGTTTTTCTCATAGCGTAGCATCGCATCAAACTTATTGCCTTTTTTACTTGTTAGCCCTTTAACAGGCGCAATGCCGTTCTTTAAAAGCGCTTTGACCATCGTTTTCGTTGGTTTTTTCTTCATTGAACTTAGAAATTTATCATTTTTCCAAATTACAAATTTACAGCCGCTTTTCCAATTGCTGCAGCCAAATCCTTTTTGCCCTTCAATTACTCCGTGTCCACAAACAGGACATTTGCCAAGCACTTCGTTTGGCTTCCGCTGTGACGATACTTCATTAATTGTTACATCTTTCTCATTTTTAATCGTTTCAACCGACTTTGTGGTAAAGTCAAAAATTAGCTTCAAGAAATCGTCTTTTGTAAACTGTTTCTTCTCAATATCAAACAGTGATTTTTCGAGTCGTCCTGTAAAGTCTAGATTAAACAAATCTTGAATCGGAAATGTTTCAACAAGCTTGCGACCAAGCTCTGTTGTGACAAGGTTTTTGTTTTGACCTTCAATATAGCCAACGTCTTTTAACTTTTTAATCGTTTCAGCCCGCGTTGCTGGTGTACCAATACTAAAACCATCTAAAACAGCACTCACACTTTCTTCATCGTCTCCATCAACATTTTTCCCTGCTGTTTCCATAAGACGTAAAAGCGTTTTTTCTGTATGCTGCTTTGGAGGCTTTGTCGTATGAGTTGTGACTTCATGCGCAACTAACTCAACATCTTCTCCTTTCTGAACAAGAGGAAGCATCGTGTCTTTAGACTGAATACGCTCCACTTTCTTCCATCCTTCAACAAGCTGAACTTTTCCTTTCGAAACAAAAAGACCTTTTAAATCCACGTCTTTCACTTTTGTTTCAATTCTTGTTTCTTCATACTCTGCAAGAGGCATAAACTGCATAATAAATCTGTTTTTCACTGCCTCATAAACTTTTTCTTCATCACCTGTTAACTTTTTCGGTTTTACATATGTCGGAATGATGGCGCTATGACTTTCTACTTTTGCATTATTGAAAACACGTTTTGATTTTACAAACTTTACTTCGTCTTTATATGGAAGATCTGCTGCTAGTGTTTCAAGCACTTTTGCTGTTTTCCCAACAAGGCTTTCTTCAAGAGCTATACTTGACGTTCTTGGATACGTAATAAACTTTTTTTCGTATAGAGACTGCGCAACTTTTAATACTTTATCAGATGTCCACCCTTTGAATTTACTTGTGATATAACCTTGTAAATTAGAAAGATTGAATAAGAACGGTGGATACTCTTTTTTCTTTTGCACGTCTTTCTTATGAACAAGTCCCTTTTTATTCTCAAGCTTTCTCTCAATTTCTTCTAATGATTCTTTGCTTTTAAACTTCTCTTCTTTTCCTTCAAAATAAGTTCCATCATACTTCTCGCCTTTTTCAGTTCCGAACGTTGCTTGAAGTTTATAGTAGTTTTCAGGAACAAAGTTTTCAATCTCTTTATCTCTATCGTAAATAATTTTCAAAGTTGGTAAAAGAACGCGTCCAATATTAAGCGCTTTTCCTTTTCCTTTTTGATATTTAAGTGTTGCAACAGACGTTAAATTAATTCCGATTGCCCAGTCTGCCCATTGTCTACTTACCCCTGCATCTTGAAGTGGCTTTAACTCTTCATTTCGCTTTACATTCTCTAGTCCATTTAAAACTTCAGCAGGTGTCCACTCATTTAAAAGAAGACGATAAACAGGCTTTGTTGGCTTTAAGTTATAAATGATACTATCTCCAATTACTTGGCCTTCACGATCATAATCACATGCTGAAATAATAGCCTCAACGTCTTGTCTTCTCATCAAACTTTTAATAATCTTCAGCTGTTTATTTGCTCCACTATCCGGCTTATCACGGTTCTTTGGACTGCTTTTCACTTTATACTTAAAAACGCTTGGAATGAACGGAAAGTTATCCATCTTCCATGTTGCCATCTTATCATCGTAGTCTTTTGCATCATAAAGTTGAAGCAAATGACCGAATGCCCATGTGACAATATAGCCATTTCCTTCAAAATATCCATCCCCACGTCCTTTTATTTTAAGCGCGTCTGCAATGTTTTTAGAGACAGACGGCTTCTCTGCTAATATTAATTTCATTTGAATAATCACCTTACATTTTATTTTTCCTATTTCATTACTTGTTAATTGTAAATGATTAGTGAGATGCGTTGTAAACTTAGAAACTAATGAGTATTGTACTCTAGCATCATTTATAATCAATCATTTATTCTTTAAAACAATGGTGTAAGTCACATAAGAATTTAATTTTATCACATTAACATAACAAGAAGCATTGAGTTTCTTCCTTATGAGAAGATATTTGTTTCTATAAGTTAGTTACCTATTACATCTATATTTATAACTTAAATATCAATAAAAATAGGCCTTTGTTCTATAAAAACAAAGACCTTGTAACATTTACATCTACATTAAAGTGAATGATTAACATTTAAAATATTTTAGCCTGAAGAAAACGCATCCATATTCTTGCTCATTCATTACACAGTCAACAATCCTATTACTTTTTCCAAAAAAACATTCATTTACACGTTACTAAAAAGAGTTCATGAATATATCGTTATTTTGTTGACGTATAAAGAGGCTCTTGAACTCTTACTTGCATTTTCTTATCGTCTGTTAAAGTGAAATAAGAAATTGCCGTGATTATTAATACAATAGCACTTAAGAAAAAATAGGTATTTTGGAATCCCATAGATGAATACATATTTCCAGCGATAGAAGAGAAAATACCAACAGCGCTTTGCTTAGCAAAATTAAAAGCTAATAAATAGATGGTTGCTGAAAAACGAACATCAAATACTCCTGTAATATACTTAAAAATGGAAACTAACAATAGCGGCATTTCAAAAGCTGCAATTAGCCGACATACAGATAACAATATAGGCTCCGAAGCTACAGCGCTGCCAAAAATCCGAACAAAAGTTAAGATTCCAAAAAGAATCAAGCCTTTCTTAGCGCCTATCTTATTAACTATAACAGGAGCAAAAATCATTAGAATAGCTTCAAGTCCGACTTGAACGGATACTAGTTTACTAAATATATCTGTACCTATCTCTTTAGAGGAGAAAAATTGAACATAGTAGTTAGGGAATTGTTGATCAAATACATCGTATATAGCTGCAGTTCCAACAATAAGGAGCGAAAGAAACCAAAAGTTTTTTAATTTAAATATAGAAACAATAGCTCTCTTGTTTATTTCACTACTTTTAGGATTTGTTGGTTTTATTAAATCTTTCCCTTTGACTTTTGCAGTGAACAGGAGGATGGCAAGAAAAACTGCTGCTCCTGACGCAAACCAAAAGATAGAATTAGGATTTCTTACAAACATCATACCGCCAATCAATGAAGCCGTTGCTCCGGCAATGGACCCAAATAATCTTACACGACCATACTCAAACCCATTATTACGGCTAACTCTCTCTATATAGGATTCTACAACACCTACTCCTGCATAAAAGACAGCGCTAAGATAGGCACTTCCTATAATAGCTCCCACAAATATATTCGTTTGCAACAATGGTACATATAAAAAGTTAAAAAATGGACCCATAAACATTAGAAGAACAACAACAACCCAAAACAAGTTCTTTTTAAACCCTAATTTATCTGAAATAACCCCAAAAAATGGTTGATAACATAAGGCAATTAAAGACATAGATGAGAAAACAATGCCTGTCTCACTTGTATTGAGTCCTGCTACATCTTCCAACCATAGTGGTAAGAACCCTAAAACAATGGCCCAAATAATAAAATAGAAAAAGAATAACCCCCCAAAGTTCCAAAAGCCTCGATTAGGAATATTCATCATAAAATCTCCTCTACATTCTATAGAAATGCATACAGTCATTCAAAAAGAGTTCATGGCTATGAGAAATCTTTTAACACTTTCTATTAACATCTATAGAAAACTCACGATCTTGTTTAGTGTTCAGATTTAACTTCTTCTGCGTCTCGAACAGGTACTCCGAAATGAGGAACCCCTTCTTCTGTCCATTTAATAATTTGGGCACGTGTATGTCTGTTAGGATCATATAGTGGATCACCTTTAATATCTGTATAATTCCGGCCATGATAAATGAGAACATCTTCTTTGTTATCCTCAGAAACTGTAAAACTATTATGACCAGGCCCATATTGTCCATTCTCTGGAGCACTCTTAAATACTGGATTTTGGGATTTAATCCATGACTTAGGATCTAGCAAATTACTCTCTTCATCAGCCGTTAATAATCCCATACAATAGTTGTGGTCTGTAGCACTTCCTGAGTACGTCATAAAAATTTTTCCATTGCGTTTAAGGATAGCCGGACCTTCATTTACCCAAAAACCTATTGTTTCCCATGGTAATTCAGGTTTTGAAAGCATCACTTGAGGTCCCTTAATTGTCCATGGGTTCTCCATTTCCGCAATGTATAGATTAGAATTCCCTTTAATATTTACATCTCTTTGAGCCCATACATAATACAGAACATCTCTATGAGTGAATGTTGTAGCATCTAGCGAAAATGACTCCCAATCTGTCTTAATTTGCCCTTTTTCCGTCCAATTTCCCTCCATTGGATTGACATTTTCATTCTCAATGACAAACATACGATGATTGAATGTGCCATTTATAGGTTGGTCTGTATTTGCTGCTGCAAAGTAGATATACCATTTTCCTTTAATATAATGAAGTTCTGGTGCCCAAATCAGTGCACTCATTGGTCCCTCTTCGTGTTTCTTCCATACAGTCACTCCCTTAACTTCCCCTAGTTCCTCGATAGACTTTGCACGTCTAATTTCAAGACGATCATATTCAGGAACTGATGCAGTGAAATAATAATATCCATCCCAATGCTTATATACCCATGGATCTGCTCGTTGCTCTACAATTGGATTTTTATAAGTTTTACGTGTATTCATCACGCCATCTCCTCTACATTTAGATATCAAACAATAATGGACAAAATATTCAGACTAATGTGTTTTTAAAATTCTCAGTTTTTAATCAAACAAGTTTTCGCCCTATCTGTAATTTCTGTATATTGTTAAAAATAAGCAGGTTACATACAACTAAAGGTAGCTATTAACTCCTCTCTATAATTTGCAAGCGCTTTCTTAAAACAAATATATTATTCGTACGTATAAATGTCAATATCATTATTTTTTATAAGTATATATTATTTTATTTTTCATAATTTTAAAACTATCTGTCTATAACGTATTTTATGAACTTTATAAACCCTTCTCTACTCTTCCTAAGTATTGCTTTATTTGCGAAATTGGTCATAAAAAACAAAGGCATACAAAGAGGAAATCCTCATTAGTATGCCTTTGTTACCTACCTTTATAAATTAAGAAGTCATGATAAATTCAAAATGGAGTTATACTTATCTATTTAGCTAACCTACTTTACTCAGCTTATACTTTGTATAAAATCTCTCTCTATTCTAATGCAAAATACTAAGTAAAAACGTCAACGTTCCAAAACTAAGCACTGTTGTAATTAACGTTCCGCTTGAAACAAACTGTGGCTTTGTATTAAATTGAATAGCATACATTGCCGTGGTTGCAGCAGATGGCATTGCAGCCATAATGACAATTACGTTTCGTAAAAGCGGCTCCATTGGGAACATGAGACAAATGAGATAAGCTAAAATAGGAGAAGCAATAAGACGAATGCCGCTTGCAATACTAATATTTCCCCATTCGAGCTTTTTAGCATTTACGTCTGCAAGCTGCATGCCTAAAATAATCATCACAACTGGAATACAGCAGTTACCTACAAGCTCAATGCTTGCATAAAAATTATCAGGAATAGAGATATGGAATTCTTGCAGCAAAACAGCTGGAAGAATAGCATAGTTTGTTGGCTGTTTTAGAACCGTTCTCACGGCAAGTTTTATTCCTCCTTGACTTCTAGCTGCAAAATACACACCAAAAACGCTCATCAAAATGGAGTGAAACACCATAAGGGGAACAGCATAGTTCATACCAGCCTGCCCAAAAGCAAAGAGAACAATCGGTGCTCCGTAATTCCCGCTGTTTGCAAAAGCAGATGTTAAAATAAGAGCACTTTCCTGTTCTGTATCTTGTTTACATAAGCGAGAAGTTACAATGCTTACAACAACTAATGCTACAAAAATAAGCGTTGATGTAATCACAATATAAAATAAATTACTATCAAGTGGCGTTGTGTAAAAAGTTTGAAATACAAGCGCTGGCATTAGAATATAAATGGATATGGTTGAAATGGGTTTAATATCAACCTTAAAAATCTTTTGAATCATATAGCCACTAAAGAAAATGAGAATAACAGGTAAAATTACTTCGAAAAAAATCATTCTTCCACTCTTTTCTTAAAAATTATGTATACAAAGATTATATCATTGTATACGGTTGTTCATTAGGGCTATAATAAAATTTCTCAAAAGAAAAAAACACAATCTTTTACAAAAAGATTGTGCTTACGATACTTACTCATCAACATACTTTCCATAGTCAGGGAGGGCTATTCGATCGAAATCCCGTGCTAATAAAGCTAAATGTTCAGCTAACCATTTGCCTTCTACAGGTTTACCGTGACCTGTTATGGCTACTTCAGGATGAAGGGAAGCAAGATGTTCAACAGACTTTTTCGCCGCTTTCCAGTCTGTTGTTAAATATCTCGGTGGTCCGCTTATTTCTAGCTTTTGCGTAATCACGTCAAATAAGTTTTCTTGCTTTGTTGTAATAAACGCATCTCCTACAATAAGAGCTCTATCTCGTTTTCTGAAGAACGAAACATGCCCTTCTGTATGACCTGGCGTATGAATCCATTCCCACTCAGGTAGTTCTGGAATAGACCCGTCATCATGAAGAGGAGAAACGCGGGAGCTTATGTTAATGCTCTCTGTTGGAAACAGCGGAGACATTTTAACAACCATTCCACCTTCAACTGTTTGATCTGGACGTTCATAATCTTTTTCCCCTTGAAGATATGGAAGTTCAGCTTTATGTGCATAAACAGGAACATCCCAATGGCGAAGAAGCTCAAGAAGTGCTCCAACATGATCAAAATGAGCATGGGTTAAAAGAATAGCTTTTGGACGGGCATTGGAGCCAAAACGATTTTCTATTTCTAAAATAATGCTTTGACCTGACTTCGGCATCCCTGCGTCAACAAGAACAAATTCGTCTCCTTTTCCTCCGATAAAGCAAACGTTCACAATTTGGGTTGTATAACTGTAAAGATCAGGGGTAACTTCAATTCCTTCTCCACTTTGGACAGATGTAACAGGAATAAACCGTTCTGTTGAAGAACTTCCGTGCAGTTCATTTTCCATTTCTGAAGATTTCCTTATGCATTCATATCGCCTAAACCAGGACTATGCTCATTCGGCATCTCTGGAAGCATTGGTGCTGGGAATTCTTGTGGTGGATCTGTAACTGTCATTTCTCCACCATTACGGCTTGGAACTTGTCCTTGGAGCACTTCCCCTATTCTCGTTGGATCAAGCCTAAAGTTAAACTGCGTATTATGATAGCCCATCTCAACAAACTTACGACATTCTGGATACTTATTAATATCGTAGTTCGGTACAGGAAAAAGTTTCCCCCAATTTACACCTAGCGTCTCAAGAGCCTTTGTAAATGCATTTTGATGAGCATTATCCCGTACAATTAAAAATCCAAGCGTTTCACGAAACGTTTGGTTTGAGCTCATTTCATAAATACGGGTTTTTTGTAAAACCCCCGTTGATTCCAATACAACATTATCAAGAAGATCAGCTATTAAATTTCCGTGGCTGTATACCCATGATCCGTTCCAAGGGTTTCCACCTGCATCAACAGGAAGAGAGCTTTGTGCTCCCATAATATAGTGATGAGGGTTAGCATGTTTGATTGCTTCATCAAGAGGGGCACGATCCTCTCCTTGTGCTCCAACTCCTTCACCGCCCGATTCATCAAGAAGAGCATTGATTGTATTTTGTACAAGCTCAACGTGAGCAATCTCCTCTAAGAAAATGCCGCGCATTAAATCTTTAAACTGTGTTTCTTTTCCTCGAAAATTTGAACTTTGAAAGAAATACTGCATCATTGTTCTCATTTCACCATAATGACCACCAAGAGTTTCTTGTAGTACTTTTGCTGCTGCTGGATCTGGCTTATCCGGTTTAATTTCATTAATTAATCCTTCTTTGTAATAGTACAAACAAAGCACCCCTTTTTTATTTTTAAAAGCAGTTGAAAATTTCCCCTTTTCAATATGCCCGAACTATAACAAGTTTATGTGAGGTCTTCACTTTTTTCTTTCTTCCTAAAAGTAAAAAATCTAATGTAAAAGTATGCTTATATTTTACGCGGGCCAAGAGAACGATAAATAAGACAATAAGAGAGCTGTGGAGGTTATATATGAAAGCTGTCACATATCAAGGAAAAAAAGAAATTGCCGTAAAAGAAGTGGAAGCACCAAAAATTCAAGATGCACAAGATGTTATTGTTAAAATTACATCAACAGCAATTTGCGGGTCTGATTTGCACCTTTATCAAGGAAATTTCCCGCTTCCAATTGGATATGTTATCGGACACGAACCAATGGGGATTGTGGAGGACATTGGACCAGAGGTGACGAAAGTAAAAAAAGGAGACAGAGTTGTCATTCCTTTTACAGTTGCTTGTGGAAGCTGCCCATACTGTGACAATCACCTTGAAAGTCAGTGCGATAATTCAAATCCTCACTATGATTCTGGAGGCCTTTTTGGCTACTCCGAAAAGTTTGGCAACTATCCTGGCGGGCAAGCGGAATATTTACGCGTTCCTTTCGGAAATTATACGCCTTTTGTAATTCCAGAAAGCTGTGAGCTTGAAGATGAAAAACTTCTGTTTCTATCAGACGTTTTACCAACCGCCTATTGGAGTGTCGAAAATGCAGGGGTAAAAAAAGGGGATACTGTTATTGTGCTAGGATGCGGTCCTGTAGGGCTTATGGCTCAGAAATTCGCATGGCAAAAAGGAGCGGAGCGCGTGATTGCCATTGATTACTTTGATTACCGCCTCAATCATTCTAAAAAAATGAACAAAACAGAAACGTTTGATTTTACTCAGTATGATGATATGGGCGAAACACTAAAAGAGCTTACAAAGGGTGGCGCAGATGTTGTCATTGACTGCGTTGGAATGGATGGAAAAAAATCTCCTTTTGAATATGTAGAACAAAAACTAAAGCTACAAGGTGGAACAATAGGTCCTATTCAAATTGCCACAAAAGCAGTAAGAAAATGCGGAACTGTTCAACTAACAGGCGTATATGGTGGCTTGTACAATATGTTCCCACTAGGTCCCTTCTTTTCAAGAAATGTTACCTTAAAAATGGGACAAGCACATGCAAGAAGCTATATGCCGAAAATGTACGAGCAAGTTATTAAAGAAGAAATCGATCCAACCCAAATTATTACGCATACCCTTCCATTAGAAAAAGCTTCACACGGCTACGATATTTTTAATAACAAACAAGATAATTGCATTAAAGTTGTGCTAAAACCATAATTATTATAAAAGAGGACTTAAAATTTTTAAACTGATAAGAAATGCTTTAGAATAAATAAAAAGGGCTTATTTTGTTGTAAGCTCTTTTTATTTTACCCCCTTCTTCTTTCCAAGATTACCCTTTAATAATTTATACAAAATATTTATTTATAATAATTATAATTAAGTATTGATTTTTTATTGATAGATGTTATTATGATATTAAGCTATTTATATTATAAATATGAGGTGAATCTAGTATGGGGAATAACAATAATAATCTTACAACTAGTTGGGGAGCTCCTGTTGGAGACAACCAAAATTCAATTACAGCAGGCTCAAGAGGTCCAACGCTTATCCAAGACGTTCATTTGCTAGAAAAACTAGCACATTTTAATAGAGAGCGTGTACCAGAGCGTGTTGTTCATGCTAAAGGTGCAGGAGCACACGGCTACTTTGAAGTAACAAATGATGTAACAAAATATACAAAAGCAGACTTTTTATCAGAAGTCGGCAAACGTACGCCACTATTTATTCGTTTTTCAACTGTTGCAGGTGAAAATGGATCTGCTGACACAGTACGAGACCCACGCGGATTCGCTGTTAAGTTTTATACAGAAGAAGGAAACTACGATATCGTTGGAAACAATACGCCTATTTTCTTTATTCGTGATGCTATTAAGTTCCCTGATTTCATTCATACACAAAAGCGGCATCCACAAACACATTTAAAAAATCCAACAGCCGTATGGGATTTCTGGTCTTTATCACCAGAATCGCTTCACCAAGTCACATACTTAATGGGTGACAGAGGAATTCCAGCAACGTTCCGTCATATGCACGGTTTCGGAAGTCATACATTCAAATGGACAAATAAAGATGGTGACGGAGTTTGGATTAAGTATCATTTCAAAACAGAACAAGGTGTTAAAAACCTTCATCCAGATGTAGCAACAAAAATTGCTGGTGAAAATCCTGATTACCATACAGAAGATTTATTTAATGCGATTGAAAATAAAGATTTCCCAGCATGGAAACTTTACGTTCAAATTATGCCGCTTGAAGATGCGAACACATATCGCTTTGATCCATTTGATGTTACAAAAACATGGTCTCAAAAAGACTATCCACTAATTGAAGTGGGCCGTATGGTACTGGATCGTAACCCAGAGAACTATTTTGCAGAAGTAGAACAAGCAACATTCTCTCCTGGCACCCTTGTTCCTGGTGTTGACGTATCACCAGACAAAATGCTTCAAGGACGTTTATTTGCTTATCATGATGCACATCGCTATCGCGTTGGCGCAAACCACCAAGCACTTCCAATCAACCGTCCACGTACAGATGTGAAAAACTATCAGCGCGATGGTCAAATGCGCTTTGATGACAATGGAAAAGGTTCTGTTTACTATGAGCCAAACAGCTATAATGGTCCAACAGAATCACCTGAAAACAAGCAGGCTTCATTCCCTGTTTCAGGTATTGCTGAAAGCGTAGCATATGATCATAACGACCATTACACACAAGCAGGTGATCTTTACCGTTTAATGAGTAAAGAAGAGCAAGATCGCATTGTCCAAACAATCGTGAATGAAATGACACCTGTTGAAAAAGAAGAAATTAAAGTTCGTCAAATTGGGCATTTCTATAAAGCTGATCCTGACTTTGGAACACGCATTGCAAAAGGCCTTGGCCTAGAAGTGCCTCAAGAAGTAAAATAAGCATAAAAAAGACAGCCACTTGGCTGTCTTTTTTATGCTTTCACTTCGAGATAATGAACGCTAAATAAATTCTCTTCATCTGTCCATACTTTTTTCGGGATAAAGTTCGCTTCCTTCGCAAGATTTTGAAATTCTTGCACTGAAAATTTATAAGAGCTTTCTGTATGAATTGTCTCTCCCTTTTGAAATGAGATTTCTTCTTCACCAATTGTAACAAGCTGCTCTTTCAAGCTCTCAATATGCATCTCAATTCGACCTTCTTCATGATTGTAAAAAGCTTTATGTTCAAAATTCTCCACCATAAAATTAGCAAGAAGCTCGCGGTTCATCCGCTGAAGTAAATTTAAGTTAAAGGCTCGTGTTACCTGTTTGGCATCGTTATAGGCGGAATGAAGCAATTTTTCATCCTTTTTCAAATCTACTCCAATGATAAAACCGTCTCCTTTTGTTAACAGAGTAGACATTCTATTTAAAAAAGTCTTCCTTTCTTGTTTATCAAAGTTTCCAATTGTTGAACCTGGAAAGAATAAAACTTTCTTTTTCGCTTTTAAAGAAGGAAGAGAGAAAGGCACTGTATAGTCGGCACAAACAGTATGCACATAAAGATGTTGATGTTCTTTCTTCAATTTCTCTACAGACTGTAGTAAAAAGCTTTCTGATATATCAATCGCCACATACTCTTTAATGCCTTTCAAATGATGCAATAAAAATTTGATTTTTTCACTGCTTCCGCTTCCAAATTCAATTAATGCTGCCTCATCCCCAATATAGTCAGAAATACTATTAAGCTCTTTTTTTAAAATTCTCATTTCTGTACGTGTTGGATAATATTCTGGAGTCTTTGTAATTTCTTCAAAAAGCTCTGAACCTCGATAATCATATAAATATTTAGGTTCTAATCTTTTAGGAACTGAGCGTAATCCAGTCAAAACATCTTTATAAAATGATTTTTCCATCGCTTTTACACTTGTCATTTATATGTCCTCCGCTAAGCGGAAACCCGTGAATTGCCAGCGTTTTTCTGGCTGAAAGAAGTTTCTATATGTTGGACGGATATGGCTGTGAGGAGTTGCACAAGAACCGCCTTTTAGCACCATTTGATTACACATAAATTTTGCATTGTATTCTCCAAGTGCCCCTTCTAAAGGTTTGCTTTTTGGATATAGTACATATGGACTTCGCGTCCACTCCCACACGTCTCCATATCCTTTATAAAGCGGACCGTTTCCTTTATACTGTGAATTTGGATGATAAAAGTTGTTTTCAACAAAGTTTCCTTCACATTCTATTCCACTAAAAGCATGTTCCCATTCCTGCTCCGTTGGTAACCTTTTCCCTTGCCAACGCGCAAATGCGTCTCCTTCATAGAAACTCACATGACAAACAGGTTCATCTAAATTCAAAGCGCTTTGTCCGTGCAGAGTGAAAATACTCCATTCATTACCATCTTTTCCCCAGTATAAAGGATGTTTCCATCCTTCTTTTTTGATATGAGCCCATCCGTCTGAAAGCCATAATTCTGGTCGTTCATACCCTCCATCTTCGATAAATTCTATATATTCTCGATTAGTAACAGGCGCATCAGCAATTCGGTAAGGCTCTAACCATACTTTATGGCGAGGGCGTTCATTATCAAATGAGAATGAAGAATCACCATGTCCAACTTCAATAAGTCCTCCTTCTATTTCAATAAATGACATCTCCTTCCTTTTTCCATTTTCTTCTGTAGTTTGACTAATATATGCAGGAAGAAGAGGATTGGTGAAAAAGTTATATTTAATATCTGTTAAAAGAAGTTCTTGGTGCTGCTGCTCATGCTGAAGTCCGATTTCAACGATAGAAAGAACTTTATCTCTATTTTCCTCTGTTAGTTCTTCAAAAAGTTCTTTCATATGTGCATCAACGTAATATCGATATTGCTTTACTTCCTCAATACTCGGTCTAGCAAGAACTCCCCTTTTCGCTCGAGGGTGAAATTCTCCAACTGTTTCATAGTATGAATTAAAAAGATAGTCAAATTGATCGTTAAGTGATTCGTATGTAGTCTTATATTCTTTTAAAACAAATCGTTCAAAAAACCAGGTTGTATGGGCAAGATGCCACTTTGGAGGGCTTGCATCAGGTCCTGCTTGAATAATATAATCCTCGGTTTGAAGCGGAGCTACAATTTTTTCCGTGCATACTCGCACCTCTTTATATTTTTCTGCAAGATGTTCTTTTACTACTGTTTTATGTTTCATCTTATTCCTCCCTATCAAAACATATTTTACGATTTTTGAACAAACTTCCAACTCTTAATCTTAATAACCTTTTTTTTGAAAATTAAAACACTTTATAACGCATAATCATAATCTATGAAAAGTTAACTTTTTTTAGTACTATGATAGACTAGAAAAAAGGAATAAAAAGGATGTGAGAATATGGAGAACTTGATTAAAAAAGATGTGGAGAAAGGATTTCCGGGGGGTTCTTTGCTTGTAAAGAAAAAAGGAAAAGAAATTTACCGTGAAACGTGTGGATATCAACAGAAGTATGAAAAAAAGCAGCTTCTTTCACATCCTCCAAAGCTTAAAAATCAGACATTATTTGATCTTGCTTCAAACACGAAAATGTATGCTACAAACTTTGCATTACAAAAACTCGTAACAGAAGGAGAACTAAATCTGCTCTCTCCTCTCTCTTTCTACTTTCCTTCTTTCAAAGAAAACGTACGTATTATCGATCTTTTGCAGCATACCGCAGGATTTCCAGCTGATTTTCCATACTATATTCGTGAAAAAGCTGGAGATCTATATTCACGAGATCGTTTAACAACGATTGAGCATATTCTTAAAACGCCGCTTTCTTATGAACCACATACTCAACACCTCTACAGTGATTTAGATTATATGTTGCTTGGTGCTCTTGTTGAAAAATTAACTTGTCAAACGCTCGATTTATTTGTAGAAAAAAAGATATTTCAAAAGCTAGGCTTAACTCGAACATTATTTAACCCTCTAAGAAAGGGATATGTTCGCTCTGATTTTGCAGCAACAGAGCGAATGGGTAATACACGAGATGGATTTATTCATTTTCCAAATGTTCGAACACATACACTTCAAGGTGAAGTTCATGATGAAAAAGCCTTTTACTCTATGGATGGTGTTTCAGGGCATGCAGGCCTTTTTTCAACCGTTGATGAGCTTTCCGTTTTGGTAGAAATTATGCATCACAATGGTTCATATGGAACAAAACAGGTATTTAGTGAAAGCACTGCAAAAACGTTTGTTACCCCTTCACAGCAAAATCCTTCTTATGGTCTTGGATGGCGTTTAAACAACGGAGATATGAAGTATATGTTTGGAGAGCATGCAAGTTCCTCTGCATTTGGTCATACAGGGTGGACCGGCACGCTAACAATCATTGATCCAGCACATGAACTGACGGTTGTCCTTCTTACAAATAAGAAGCATTCTCCTCTAAAAGACCCTTTAAAATCTTTAAATATTTTTGAAGGTGATGAATTTAAGACAGGGCAATATGGACCTCTTGTAACAGAACTATATAAAAATCTCCTCTAAAAAAGCCTAGAATATTCTAGGCTTTTCGGTCGTTTCTTTCGTCACTATTAAACGTATCTTCGCTTACAGCGCCTTCCATATACGAATCGCTTACTTGTTCATGTGTTACATCAAGCTCAGATGTTAATTTCTCATTATTTTGTTTCTGCTTTTCTTTCATTACTTTCCCTCCTTTTTTTACTTCCGCTTTCTATTTTCTCTTATTTTGAAGAAATTATGTAAGAAAGTGGTTAATATAACCTCTAAAAAACCAATTTTCAAAATGGTCTCTTTTTAGAGCACGTTAGATTATTAATGTCACTCTTTCTGTATGCATGGCAACAATTGCGATCTTGCTTATGTCTTGTTACAGTATAACTTCGCATATTTCACTTTTTTATACATGGTTCTTTTTATTTTTAGCCTTTCTTACTTTCGTATCTCTTACACAGCTTTCCATTGTTTTATTTGGACCAGGAGGAATGATTTTTAACATTATTTTACTGTCTCTCCAACTTGTTAGTGCAGGCGTTATGGTACCTCGCGAAATGCTTCCATTATTTTATGAGAAAATAAGCGCCATTCTCCCTGCCACATATGTTGCTGAAGCTCTTTTCACTATTACCTTTGGCGGGAGCAATATTTTTCTGACGTATTAGCGCTTGTGATTATTCTTCTTTCTGTTCGCGTTCTTGCTATTCTTCGCATCAGCTTTTCCCGCATTAAAAAAGCTGATACGGCAGAGAAACCAAAAGCAGCTCTTTCATAACTCTATACAACAATACTCCTTTGTATAAGGCGGAAGAACTTGCTCAAACTAATGATATTCATTAAAAAGTGAAATCATTTCAATAGAGGAGTTTACAATGCCTTATTATCATGTGAAAGATACAAAATTATTCATTGAGGATGAAGGAAAAGGCGTCCCTATTATTTTTCTTCATCCTGCTGGTATGGGGCGCAAAGTGTTTTATTATCAAAAGGAGCTTGCAAAGCAGTTTCGCGTTATTATGCCTGACTTATCAGGATGCGGAGACAGCGAAAATCCGAGCTATACAAAATACGGATTGTTAAGTACGTATGCTGAAGAGCTAGTTGAACTATTAGATGTATTAGGCATTGAAAAAGTAATCCTTTGTAGCTACTCATGTGGTGGAACAGTTGCTCAGCAGTTTTGCCTTCTTTACCCTGAGCGTGTAAAAGGGCTGATTCTCACAGGAGGATTCCCAATTGTAAATACAAGACCTCTTCAATGGGAACATCTCTTAGGTCTTCACTTTATAAAAAAGTCTCCTTCTTTTGTTAGCAACGTAATTTCACTTGCACACACTAGAGATAGAGCATTTAAAAATGAGCTTCTGCAGCATATGAAAAAAGCAAACCCTTCTGTTTGGCACCAATTTTATGTTGAATCATATCGCTTCAATATTGTTCATGATCTCCATCGATTTTCATGGCCTATTCTTGCTATGTATGGAGCACGCTATGACATTACGAGTCATTATCACCATTATTACGATGAGCTCACTTCAGACGTATTTTTTATTCACGATGCTTTTCATGAACTTCCAACACTAAACTGGCGGCAAGTTAATCTTCTAATAACGGGTTTCATTTATAAACACGACCTTCAGGAATAAAAGAGCTTCTGCATATTTTTAGTCCGAACGAATCAATCTATAAGGTGAACAACTAAAAATATAAAAGTGGAGGCGGTTATAGTGGAACGCTTTTCAAATGATAATGTAACAACAGGGTATAATGATCTTGGAGCAACAAATGCAGCTGTAGAAGCAACAAAAAATATTGTTGGGGCAGCAACGCGAAATATGGACCCTGAACGTTTAAGAGAAGCAACAGAAGCTCTGTCATCTGCCAAAGCGCAGCTTGAAAGTGCCAGAAACAGTGCAACAGGGGTTGATGAAGCTTTTTTACAACGCTGTGAAGTAACGCTTCAAAAGTGCGAACAACAGCTAAATGCAGCCAAGATATAATCAAAAAAGCTGACAGAACAATGATGTCTGTCAGCTTTTTATTGTTTATTTCGAGCAGGCTCTGTCATAAGTAACTCACCGTACTTCTGAAGCTTCTCTCCTACTGTACACTGCTTTATACAAAAAGTTTGAGCGTGCTTTTTCCCTTTTTCTTTATTTAGCGTTTTTTTGATTAAACATCCTTCACAATAATAATCTGAAAGATGAGTAAGCTCTTCCAATATCTCCTTACGATTCAATTTTTTCATCTCCTGTTTACTCGATTTCATACGTACTTGATATCTCTTTTCCATGCATCGCTTGAGCAGCAAGGGTATCAGCCTCTTCGTTTTCTTTTCGAGCAATATGTGTATACGTTGGTTTAATATGCAAATCTTTTAACGCTTCTTCAATTCTATCGAGCCATCGATTAAAACTTTCTTCATAGCATGGCCATTCTCCAGCAAGCTGCTTTAACACAACTTTTGAGTCTCCTAAAAACGTGACTGGAAGATGGTGTACACCAAGTTCCTCTAGCTGTTTTACTGCATAGTGAAAAGCTGCATATTCAGCTTCATTATTTGAATCAAGTTCATCAAAAGAAGTGCTTGAACGCAAACGATAATTTTTTCCATTTTGTCTATAATAGATAACAGCTCCAACGCCAGCTTTTTTAGTGGAAAGGTCAAATCCGCCATCAAAATAAGCTTTCACATAGTGAGGCTGTTCTTTCACTTCTTGTAAAAGCTTCTTCATCTCTTTTAATGTCCATGATTGATCCATTTCATCTACAAATGTAATTTCTTTTAATCGCCCTGTTTTCAGAAGATCTTCCGCTATGAGGAGAGCTTCTTTACCATTTGTAAATGCAGATTGAAAATCAAGATTTCTTCCATGACTTTTATACGTCCATCGTAATTGAAAGTCCATCTTCTCTCCTCCTACTAACTTCTTTTTTGACAGTTCGTTAAAGTACAACGACTATCGTATCACTTGTTTTTTGTTTAATCAATTCAAACCTACTTTCTGATTTATTCATAATTTTTGCAACCGCTTCTCTTCTTATTCTTAAGAAAAATATATTTTCCTGCTTTCTTCCTTATACGTTCCGTAAATTTATATGCTATAATTTTTGTGAACAAAAGGAGGGATACTTTATGATTGAGATATTTATTGATGGTGCAAGCGCAGGTAATCCAGGTCCGTCTGGTGCAGGCGTTTTTATTAAAACACAAGGTGATGTTCATCGTTTTTCTTTCCCTCTTCCTCATATGACAAACCATGAAGCTGAGTATCATGCTCTTATTAAAGCACTTGAAGTTTGCATTGATAAAGGATTTAAGACAGTCTCATGTAAAACAGATTCCCTGCTTGTTGAAAAAGCGATTGATACAAGATATGTGAAGAATAAGCTCTATGCCCCTCTCTTAGAAGAAGCTGTTCAGTTAATTGATCAGCTTGATCTTTTTTTCATTAAATGGATTCCTGAAAAACAAAACAAAACGGCCGATGTGCTTGCTCGTCAAGCGATTGTTCGTTCATAATAAAAGCACCGCATTTTTGCGGTGCTTTTTGTTATTTATCCTTTTGAATGCCTTCGTTCATTTTCTCAGCTTCCACTTCTGCGTAAGAAGCAAATCGGTGTTTCTTACTTCCACCTTTTGGCGTTTTTTCAGCTGAGTATTCTTCGGCATATTTTTGCGCTTTGTCTTTATCAAGACGCGCTTTATACTCAGGACTTGGGTTATATTGAGAAGCGAATTCTTCCGCATAGCGGCTGTTCATACTGCTCTTGCTCTTTTGTTGCATACTTGGCATTTCAGAAGCAAACTCTTCCTTCTGTGCCTTTTTGTTGTTGTTAATTTGAGCATTTCGGTTAGCATTTTTCGTACGACCCATTGCTATCTCCCCCTTATCGTTGTGCAAATGTTGTGCACATCTTTATTATGGAGAACTACTCGCTTTTTTATAGATAGCAAATGGTGAAAAAACAGCCAAGTTTTCGCTTTACTTTTCTAGCCGTTCAACATATTCCTTTACCATTTCTTTCGTCACTAACTTACGCGTTGGCACAATCCCTTTCTTCGCAAGCTCGTTAATTCTTTTCGTTACCGCATTAATAGCATCAACTGAAAATGTTTCACCATTTCTGCATTTGCTTACAGCTTGATCAATTTCAAATTCTCTCATGCTTTCTAATTCAGCAAATTTTTTAACCTTTTCATGCTGTGACTGTGAGTGTTTTGTAATGGCTTTGTGTACGCTCAATCTTAATTCCTCCTACATGCTTCTAGCTGTTTACTGTTTGTCTTCTTTATTATAGCGACTTTGAGTTAAAATCGCACTTAGTTCTTTTTCAGACTTTTCAATTTCTCTTATATCAACAGGAGTTGTTAAGCTTTTTTGAAGTCTGTAAATATGCTGTTCAACGTTTGTATTCATTTCATGCTGATAATAATACAGCGTGTCTTTAATCCATTGTGCATAGTAGAGATTAAAGAAATCTGTCTGCTTCATCCCTGCTTCATCCATTTCCTCTAAGAGTGGCTTTTTCAATTCATCAACCATTTTTTTCTTTTCGTCTCCTTCGAAAAATGTGCGCGCATTTCGATAAAGAGATAAGGCTTTTTCATAGCTGTCATGTTGCTGCTCGAAAGGTTTATAAATCTTAACTTCCTTAGCCTTTGGAATAGAAATTGGAGCAGGCGCAAATGAATCATGAATTTCCTTCATTCGCTGAAGTACAACTTCATGCGCTCCATAAATAAGCTTACTTGAAAAAGCTTCAAGTCTTAGTGTTGTTGCTTGAATTTCTTGTACAAAGTCAAATTGAAGAAATTCAAGAAGCTCGTTTAAACAACCTCGAAGCTTCTCTTGTTCTTGCTTTTTGGTTCCTTTTAAAACAGAAGGATTAAACGACTCTTTAAAAAAGTCATAGTACCTCATCATCACTCTCTGTTTTACATAGTGAACAAGCTCTTCTGTTTCTTGACGAATTCGTTTTTGCTCGCTTTCAAACTTAAGTTGTTGAACTGTTAAATGAAGGGCTTGCTTTACTTTTTCAATGTGAGCAAGTCGCTCTCTTTTTTCTTCCTTAGATTTCCGACTAAGCTCTTTTAAATCAAGAAGCGCTTTGTACGCTCTCTCTACAATTTCATAAGCTGATTCGGTTACCATTGTTGTTAAGTCTTCTTTAATAAAGTGAGAGAAAGAAGTCCAAAACTGATTAAACTGCTCATCTTCTACTCCGCTTTCTAATGCCCGATGACTTGAAAGTGGGTAAAGGCGCGGCTTCCGAATTCCATACTGAAGCAATTGTTCATAAACATAGCGCTTTACGTCAAGCAGTTCATTCTCATCGTGAGCTAAATCTGCTGCATTAATAACAAAGAACATTTTATCAAGCGTAAAAATGTCTTTAACGCGACCAAGCTGAATAAGAAATTCCCGATCAGCCCGAGAAAATGCATGATTATAGTACGTAACGAAAAGAAGTGCATCAGCATCTTTTACATATTGGAAAGCAACGCCTGTGTGGCGGGCATTAATAGAATCAGCTCCAGGTGTATCAACAAGCGTTATCCCCATATCTGTTAAAGCACATGAATAATAAAGCTCAATTTCATCCACAAAACAAGATTTTTGTTCATTTGCAACATAGCTTGGAAATTCTTCAATCGAAACCGTTAAAACAGTATCAAAGTGGTTTTTCATCTCTTCATAGCCGCGACCAACCGCCTGCAAAAACGAATAATGAAGACGCTCTTTTCCTTCTAGTTTCTCTGTTATTTTTAACTGTTTAATCTTATCTAATGCTTCATCTAAAGAAGACGGGTTGATTCCAAACATATGAAGGGAAGCGGAAATATCGCTAAACATCTCTTTTTCACTTTTTACGTGGACTCTTACTGTCTCATGTTTGTGTTCTTTTGTTGGCGGCAAAATTTTATTAATTGTCGCTGTTGTCGGATTTGGTGACACAGGAAGCAGTTTTTGACCAATTAAAGCATTTGCAAAAGACGATTTACCTGCACTAAACGCTCCAAAAAGAGCAATTGTAAACGAATGTTGACCAAGTGCTTCCATCTTCTTTTTCAACGGAAGAATAAATTTCTCAAGCGGCGGAAACGGCTCTAATGCTTCTACTGTTTTATCAAGATGAACAATCGTTTGCTCCATAGAATAACTTTCTTGGCTCTCTGTTATCTCCTCTTCAACAGGCATCATTTCTTTCGTAACTTGAAAAGCTTTCAGCCCTTCTTTGACAACAGGATGTTCCTCATGTTGAATTAACAGGCTCCAGTCAGGTTCTTCTTGAAAACGTTCGCCTCGTTGAATAAGCCTTGCTTCGATAATATCTTCTTCCTTACGATCTAGAAAATGTCCAACGCTCTCTTTGAGCTTTGCAGCCTTCTTATATTGTAAAAGTTTTTCTTCTTGTCCATTTCGCCATTCCTTATGCTGTTCTTCTTTCATTTGCTTTAGCTGGGACAAAATAGGATATGTTTTTTGTTTAGCCTTTGTTTTAATAAATGTTGAGACATCGTTGCTATACGTTAAAATATACTCATTTGTTATGCCAACGTCGCTTTTTACAATACCTTTTATATCATCTTCTGTAATCACGATGTCATAGCCTTCAATTTTTGCTACAAGCTCCTCTGAAAAAAGCTCTTCTTCTCGCATCCGCTTATGAAGAAGGGGCGTAATATGCCAAACAAGCTCTGCTGTTGTTTTCTCTCTAAGAGCCTCTACAAAATTATGAAGCCGCTGCTTTTGAACTTCCTTTGTTTTTTGTTTCGAGAAAAGAAAACCTACTTTAAACTGAGGTTGAATACTTTCTAAATATTCTCGCCCCTTCTCTCTTACTTCATATGGAATAAGCTGCGCATTTTCAGCTAGCGTACTTATTTCTTTACGAATCATTTCCTCAAATACCGCAAGCTCTTGCTCTTTTTCCAGCAACATTTCATTCGTTTCTTGAATCATATTACGAAACGGAAGGGCTTCACTTGTTCCCATCTCTTCTAACGCGAGAGAAAGTTCTTCTTTTGCCTCTTCTTTCTCATCACTCACTTCTTTTATATATTCTTCTATTAAAGCTTGTAGCGTATTTTGCACAGAGTTCTTTAAAAGCTCTTCATAATCTTGAAACATGGTTTGGAGTGTTCGCTTTACAAGAACAAACTCATTTCTTTCATGGTCTTCTTTTTTTAAGGATGTGAAAAACATGCCGTTTGGCTCTGCCCGCCAGTTTTGAAAGGATGTTTTAACAGAATGAGTAAACTGCTCAAACGTGAGCTCTTCTTCCCGATGTTTATCAATCTGATTAACGATTAAATAAACTGTTTTTCCTTGTTCACGCAACTTTTTAACAAAATCAAAGTTCACTTCAGATTGCACATGATTATAATCAGTCACGTAAAAAATCACATCAACAAGGTGAAGGGCAGATTCTGTTGCAACACGGTGGGCATCATCTGCTGAATCAATCCCAGGCGTATCCATGAGTTCAACATGATCTGGAAGCGTACTCTTCTCTGTTGAAAGATGAATCTCCTTAATCGCATCTCCATCTCTACAAAATTGTTTAATTGCTTCAAAGTCATATGGAGCCGTATAACGAACAGGAGCATCGTGTTTATAGTACACTGTTGCATGTTCTGCACCTTTCACTACTTTCACTAAGTTAGCACTTGTTGGGATCGGGCTTGAAGGCAAAAGTTCCTGGTTCATCAACTTGTTAATCATTGTTGATTTACCTGCTGAAAAATGACCGCAAAATGCAACGGTAAATGTTTTTTCTTCTAACTTTCTTCCTAAATCTTTTATTTTCTCAACTCTTCTTTTGTCTTCTCGTCCTTGAAAAAATGCGTATGCTGTCATTAACTTTTTTTGTAAAGATCTTTCAATCTGCTGTTTTTCCATAACCATCACAATACCCCTTTTGTAAAATCAAACTGTCGTTATGTAGGCTAGTTGCCCTTTTATTTCTCTTTCCTTCTTTCATTTTAAATGATTCTTCAGAAAATTTATACGAAAAATAGACAGTTTTTGGACAAACAAAAAAAGACGAGCATCTGCTTCGCCTTTTTTCTTATTGGATCTGTTTCTGTGCTTTCTTTACACCTTTTAACATATAAGTTGCTACAGCACCGTACGCTACAACAACACCTGCAATGATCATGCTTAACATTGTTAACACCTCACATTGATAGTGATAATCTTTATCAGTAGTGTATCATTAAAGATAATCATTTTCAATTACTTTTTTAATCAATATTCACTCTTTTTCGAAAAAAGAAGAAGCGACCTTTATTTTCCATAGCACTTTCATAATCTGTCCACTTCTCTAATGCTTCTTCTTCAGCGCTGATTCGAACAGATAAGATGCACAGGTTCAATAACGAAAATACAACAAGAGTTGCATAAGCATGAAAAATAAGCGGCACTAGCAAGAATTCACATGTAACAACAAAGTAATTCGGATGCTTAATGTACTTATAAGGCCCTTTTAATACAACGTTTGCATCTTTTAAAATCAAAATTTTTGTATTCCAAAAGCGTCCAAGCGAAACTAAAGCCCAAACCCTAATAATTTGAACAGCTACAAATAAAATAAAAAGGAAACCAATTACCTGACCTTGAAATTCCCTCCATAGAAAAGCTTCTCCACCAAGTGAAACAAAAAATAGAAGATGAATAACGACCATAAGTGGATAATGTTCTTGGCCATGCTCAATTGCTCCCTTTTTCTTCATCCATCGCTCGTTTCGCTTTGCTACAAAGAGCTCAGCAAGACGCTGTACAATAAGAAAAAGAAATAAAAACATTGTTTATACCTCCCATTTCAGGAGAAGCAGCTCAGAGCTGAACCCAGGTCCTAGTGCTGTTACAATTCCGTAGTCTTGTTCAATTATTTCTTTTTGTAAAAATTCTTTCAATACATAAAGAACAGTTGCTGATGACATATTTCCAAAACTTTGAAGCACATGAGAAGATATTTCGGTCATTTCTTCACTAAAGTTCAGCGTTTCTCGATATGCTTTTAATACTTTTTTCCCACCTGGATGAGCGACAAAATGCTTGATATGCTGCTCAGTAAGACTATATTTCTTTAAAAAACCTTTTACTTGATCACCAAGCCACGAGCGAACGATAGAAGGAATATCTCTTGAAAAAACGACATATAACCCGTTATTACGGATATCCCAGCCCATCACATCTTCGGAATTTGGCATAAGTGTTGACTCTACTCCCTTAATAGAAGGAAGTCTTTTTTTCTTACTATGTATTCCTGTTGCTTCATCTCCTGTAAGAAGCACACATGCTACACCATCTGAAAAAAGTGACGTTCCTACAAGATTACTTTTTGATTGATCGTCACGCTGAAATGTTAAGCTGCAGAGCTCAACAGATAAAAGGAGCACCTTTGCTTTTGGATATGCAAGACAATACTCATATGCGCGCGCTAATCCTGAGGCTCCTCCAGCACAGCCTAACCCCCAAATAGGTATGCGCTTTGTATGTGGAGAAAAAGGAAGCCTATTCATAATACGTGCTTCAATGCTCGGCGTTGAAAGCCCTGTTGTTGAAATAAAAAAAATTGCATCAATTTCTTCTACTGGCACCGTTTTTTCCAGAAACTCATTTTCCCTTATACACTCTTTAATAGCATTTATTCCGAACTCTACGGCGTTATGAATAAAAGCTTCATTTTTCTCTTCAAAGGTATGATTTTCTTTGTACCAATCGAGCGGCTGTGCGAAATAACGGGTTTTAATATCGCCATTTTGAAATACTTTAAGAAGGCGCTCAATATCTGAGAAAGAAGAAGAAAACATTTCTCGTGCAAATCGGAGTGTTTCTTCTTGTAAAAGTTTATGAGGTGGTGTACCGACCCCTACTGAGATGACTTTTGGCAAATGAACCCACCTCCTTCATAGAATACTTTTATCTTTCTTCTAGAAGGTTGTTTTTATACAAAAAATTCCTGTTAAACTAAAAAAAAAAAAACCTAACTTCTATCTAGAGAAGCTAGGGTTTTTTCTTAGTTAAACAACTCTCTCTTCATGCAAACTTTTTACATTTTGAGCTTTGCGAACTTTAATAATATTAAAGAAAATATTTAATACGATTGCTGTAAGGCTTCCAGCTACAATTCCATTGCTTGTTAGGATTTGCAAACTTTGCGGTAAATTAGCAAAAAGATCTGGAACAACCGTTACACCAAGACCCATACCTACCGAACACGCGATAACAAGTAAGTTTTCTTGAGCTGCAAAATCAACAGTACTTAACATTTTAATTCCGTATGCAATTACGGTTCCGAACATGGCAATCATCGCCCCCCCTAAAACAGGGTTTGGAATTACTGTTGTAAAGGCTGCGATTTTTGGAGCAAAACCAAGGACAATTAGAATGCCGCTTGCTGTGAAAATAACTTTACGTGACTTAATACCTGAAAGTTGGATAATTCCCACGTTCTGAGAATAAGTTGTGTATGGAAAAGCATTGAAAAGTCCTCCTAAAAGAATCGCAAGACCTTCTGCACGATATCCGTTTGCAAGATCTTTCTCAGAAATTTCTTTTTTACAAATGTCGCCAAGTGCAAAATAAACTCCTGATGACTCAACAAGACTTACAATTGCAACAAGAACCATTGTAATAATAGCTGTTATATTAAATTCAGGAGCTCCAAAGTAAAAGAAGTGAGGCATATGGAACCAAGAGGCTTCTGCCACAGCTGATAAATCCACTTTCCCCATGAAATAAGCGACAACAGTTCCTCCAACAAGACCAAGCAAGATAGCAACAGATCGAAGGAACCCTTTTGCAAAACGGTAAATACAAAGAATGAAAAGTAAAACACCAAATCCTAATACAATGTTTGAAAGAGCACCAAAATCTTTGCTTCCATCTCCACCACCAAGGTTTTGCATGGCTGTTGGAATAAGCGTAATACCGATAATCGTAACAACAGATCCTGTTACAACAGGAGGGAAAAAGCGCACAAGCTTACCGAAAAATTGGGCGATCACAATAACAACAAGACCTGCGACAAGAATTGAACCATAAATAGACTGAATGCCGTATGAAGTGCCAATAGCAATCATTGGACCGACGGCTGTAAAAGTACACCCAAGGACAACCGGTAACCCAATTCCAACATATCCTGTTCGTAAAACTTGGAGAAGCGTCGCAACCCCACACATTAATAAATCAATAGCCACAAGATACGTAAGTTGAGCGCTTGTTAATCCAAGTGCTCCCCCGACAATAAGGGGTACAACAACGGCTCCACCGTACATCGCTAGAACATGTTGAAAGCCTAGTGAGAACACTTTCCAGTTATTCATCGAACAAGCTCCTCCTCTTTAGCAAATGAAACCTCGCCATTTTCAAGTGAACGAATTGGTGCAAGTGATTCAATTCGAATCCCTTTTTCACGCAACATTTGCCCACCGTTTTGAAATACTTTTTCAATTACAATGCCAAGGCCAACAAACTCTGCCCCTGCCTCTCTTACAATATCAATTAAACCAAGTGCTGCTTGCCCATTTGCTAAAAAGTCATCAATAACAAGTACACGGTCATCTTTATGAAGAAACTCTCCTGATACGGTAATCTCATTTTCTTCTTGTTTCGTAAAAGAATAAACTTTCGCTGTTAGTACACCTTCATTTAATGTTAATGATTTCTTTTTACGAGCAAAAACAAGCGGGACGTTCAGTTCAAGTGCTGTCATCATTGATGGAGCGATACCTGAAGATTCTAGCGTTAAAATTTTAGTAATTCCATCCTTCTGAAATCGCTTTGCAAACTCCTTACCGATTTCTTGCATAAGAAATGGGTCAATTTGATGATTTAAAAATGAGTTTACTTTAAGTACTGTTTCAGATAAAATAACGCCTTCTTTTTCAATCTTTTCTTGTAAAGCTTTCATGAGTTACCCTCCATAGTCTGTTAATAAAAAAGAGCCCAGAACTTCCGATAAACGCTTCTCTTTTTTGCGAGTAGCGCACCGGATGTCCTGAGCTCATAATGACTCTCTAGACGTTACACAAAGAAACCTAAAAAAACCTTTGTGCAAATTAAAAAACGTGCTGCCTACTCATAGTCGAATTATTTACGGTAATCCGGTAGAAACTTAGCGAGCCATATTCTCGCAATTATATGAGTTACAATACATATGAATCTTATTTTATTAAGATGATATGTTGAATTATAACAGCTATTCTTCCCTATGAAAAGAGGGTATTTTAAAAAAGTCGAACTTTCACAAAGGTTTTACGCTTGAATATTCGTCATTATTTTAATTTTCTTTTTATTGCTCTTTTATAGATTATAAAGCTTGCT